>CAJXXJ010000251.1 GCA_913062745.1 uncultured Phaeodactylibacter sp. | reverse complement strand
GGCCGCATCAATCAGCCGGAATACCTTTTCGGAAACGCTACGCCGACTTCGGGCAACGATACGATCAGCCTGGATTTTGAAAACCGCCCGATGCTGTTCACCGTCCACTCCCGCTACGAGTTTGCGCTGAACGAAAACTGGTCGCTGGCGCCTACTGCGCTGTACCAGACTACCGGCAGTGCGAGCGAGCTTAACGTACAGGCCTGGGCAGGGCTCAAGCTTAAGGATATCAACCCGCAGGAAGAGGCACGGCTGAACTTTGGCCTGGGGTACCGCGTGGGCGATGCCGCTGAAATACTGCTGGGCATGGATTACGGCCCGCTGCGGGTAGCGGCCTCCTTTGATGTGAATACCTCCATGTATAATGTAGCGACGGATTATCAGGGCGCTTTCGAGGTAGCCGCTTTTTACATTTTCCGGATTTACAAAGAGCCGGCGATCAAGCCTGCTATCCTGTGCCCGAAGTTCTAAGTAGTTTAACAGTTTCTTAATGAAGATCGATTCCCTTTCCGCGTTAAGCAGGGAGGAAAAATCATAAGACCATCTATGAAAAACGCATCTACACTTTTGCTCTTGTGCTTCGTCCTGATGGGCAGTGTGCTCTCCGCACAGCCAATCCGGCAGTCTTCCTACGAGCAAAACCTCAAAGCTGCCCGTATTGCTTATAATAACAAGGACTGGGTCAATGCCCTCGAGCGCTACGATCAGGCTTATGAGCAGCGTGAAGACCGCGCCCTGCTCGATACGATTGCCGAACTGCAGTTCTACATTCGGGATTACCGTTCTTCTGAGCGGACTTACCGTCGTATCCTGCGCCGGGCAGAGGATACCGAAAAAGTAGGCTCCCGTTTCCTCTACGGCCGTTTGCTTAAGATGGGAGAAGACTACGAGGAGGCGATAAAGCAACTGGAGCTGTTCCTGGCAAGTAACCCGGGCGACAGCCTGACTACGCTGGCGCGAAATGAAATATCCGGCATTGAGCTGGCACAGGAGCTGCCGCCTAATCTGAAAGGCGTAACGGTGGAAAATGCCGGCCGCGACATTAACATCAAAACTTCCGAATACACGCCGGCACTGGCCTCCAATGGTAAGGAAGTGTACTTTACCGGCTGGGAAGAAGAAGACGTCATCTATGTGGAAGCAGAAGCGCAGGAGGAGGCTTTCGCCAAAATCTATAAATCCACCCGCGACGACAGCGAATGGACAGAGCGGCAGGCGCTTGATGAGTCGGTGAACCGCCCGGAATTTCACAACAGCAACGTGGCGCTTTCTAAAGATGGGCGCATGATGTACTTCACCCGCGCTAAGCTGCAGGGCAATACCATCAAAGAAAGCAAGCTGTTCTACAGCGTGGGCGGCGGCGACAGCTGGAAAGGCGCTGAAGAAATTAAAGGCGTAAACGGCGAATACATCGCCAAGCATCCCGCACCGGGCGAGCTGTTCGGCAAGCGCGTGCTGTTCTTTTCTTCAGATATGGAAGGCGGATACGGCGGCTTTGACCTCTACTACGCCACAGAAACCGGCGAAGGCGAATTCGACGATCCCGTCAACCTGGGCGCAACGATCAACGGGCCGGGCGATGAAGAAACGCCCTACTACCGCGACGGGACGCTCTACTTCTCTTCCACCACCCACCCGGGACTGGGCGGGTTTGACAATTTCTACTCCGAGTGGGATGGTACTTCCTGGAGTGCACCGCTCAATATGGGGCGCGGGTACAACACGAGCTACGATGACTATAGCTTTACGCTGGATGAGGAAGGCTACTTCGGCATGCTGACCTCCAACCGCCCGGACGGTCGCTCTGCTTACTCCCGCACCTGCTGCGATGACATCTACACGGTGAATATTGCCCGGGTAGTGGTCGATATTGTAGTCGGTACCTTTACCGAAGGAGATAAGAAGCCACTTACCGGCTCTACCGTACTGCTTATGCCTTCAAAGGGGGACCCCACTTCGCAGTCCACCGGCGATAAATCCAACGTAGCCGGCTTTGACCTGGCACTCGAGACCGAATACATAATGATTGCACAGCATCCGGACTATTTCCCGGATACCGTGCGGCTAAATACAGTCGGAATCACGGAGTCCAAATCTTTGGAACACCGATTCTACCTGAAGGCTAAGCCAAAGCCGCCGCCCCCGCCGCAGTTTGATACCCTTTTCATCAACGAGGCGATTGTACTGGAAAACATCCTGTATGAATTCGACGATGACCGCATTCAGGAGGAAGCCGAAAGCGACCTTCAGGTCGTTTACGACTTAATGACGGAATACAGCACCGGCGAAGAGCGCATGGTCATTGAGCTCCGCTCTCATACAGATAACCGGGGCGACGAGCGCTACAATGAGAACCTCTCGCAGCGCCGCGCCGAGTCCGCCCGCCGCTGGCTGACCCGCAAGGGCATCGAGCGCGAACGGATCGAAGCCCGGGGCTACGGCGAAAGCGTACCGCAAACGGTCAACGCACAGAAAGCCGCACGGTACGATTTCCTGGAGGAAGGCGACGTACTCACGCCGGGCTTCATCGACTCGCTGGAAACGGAAGAGCAGCGCGAGATCGCCCACAGCCTGAACCGCCGTACGGAGTTTACGATTCTGGAAGGGCCAAAGACGATTACAATCAAGCGCATTCAGAAAAAAGAGAGCGTAAAGGAAAGCCCGGACCGCGGCAGCCTGCCCGGCGCAGCGCAGAGCACGCCCAAGCCCATCATGAAGTTTACCGAAGAGATGGTGGATTTCGGCAAGGTGAAAAAAGGGGGGAAGCGCGAGCATACCTTCATTTTTTACAATGCCGGCGAAGTGCCCTTTACGATTGACCTGATCTCTGCCTGCGACTGCACATCCTTCAAGGAAGACCTGACCGGCGAGACCTTCAAGCCGGGCGAAAAGGGCCGCCTGCCGATCGTTTTCGACAGTTCCGAAAAGGAAGAGTCCGAAGTCATTGATATCGACATTTACCTGCAGGAGGAGGATGAAAACGGCATGCAGATAATGAAGACGGTAAAGTATAAATTTGAATTGGTGCGGTAGTTGCAATACCGGCCGCTATAATCTGCAGAAAGGCTTACAGGATGAATTCCGGTAAGCCTTTTTGTATCTAGCAAAGAAGCAATTATGTCAGAAATGCTCGATAATATCTGCCGGGAGGCCGCTGCCCTGAGCTGGATAGACTGGGCGGCTACCGTTACGGCGCTGGTTTATGTGGTGCTTGCCGCCCGTCAGTATATCTGGTGTTGGTTTTGGGGAATGGTCAGCTGTTCGCTTTGGGCGTACGCCTCCTTCGCCTTTTATCAGCTGTACCTGGATGCGCTGCTGCAAGTTTTCTACGTAGTGATGAGCGCGATCGGGCTGTACCAGTGGAAATACGGCGGTAGCGGAGGCGGGGAGGCGAAAATCCGGCGGCTGAGCGGGGAGCAGCACCTTTTCGTCTTGTTGGCCGGCGGCCTGCTCGCTTACCTTTTCGGCTACGCCTTCGAACAATACACACCCGCTGCCGCCACTTACTGGGACGCCACCACTACCGTTTTCTCGGTTTTTGCAACGCTAATGCTGGTGCAAAAGGTACTGGATAACTGGCTGTACTGGATAGTGGTAGACGCTCTGTACGTCTGGCTTTATGTAAGCCGTGGTGCCTGGTTATTTGCCCTGCTTATGGTGGTTTATACGGTTATTGCGCTGTTGGCGCTGCTTTCCTGGTGGAAGGCTTATCAGGCAGATGTCAATAATGGCAATGTGGGCGAACAAAATTCCGCCTCATAAAGTCTTGTAGGCAAAAGGCAATTGCAGGAGCAGATTTCAGACAAATACCCCGCCTCGCGGCGTTTTCACCCTGAGGGCGGTAGGGATTATAACTCGTTGATAGTAAGGAAGGTAAATGCATGTTTAGAATAAATCTAAATAAAACTCGCCTTCGAACTAAAGCAAATGTCAGCTTCTTTTTTCAAGTAAAAGCTTCCTATATTTGCCCTGATTTTTGAGAAGCGTAATTATCGGGTCAGCGATGAAGCGATTCGAGCAAACAAAATAACAGGATGAAACAAACAGCATATAAGGCTTTATTTCTCATCGCCATGCTACTTTCTGCTCCGGCACTGTGGGCGCAGAACGGTGGTGGAGGCGCAGGGTTTGGTTCTATACTGACCTACTCCCTGATTGCTGCAGCTGTACTTATTTTCTTTTTCCTCCTCATTCAGGTGTCCAACAGCCTGTTGGCTATTGAGGCAAAGCAGGCGAACATCTCGGACTCAGGAGAGAGCAGCCCTTCCTCAAATGGTCTGTTCAACAGCTTGTTCCGGCCTAAGCTGCCTTCCTACGCAGAGCACGAGCCTGTGCATGTGCTGAAGCGCGGGCATGACATCGCGCTCGAAGGCGAAGCTAAAGCGGAAATTGACGAGAGCGTGCAGGCTACGACTTATGCTGTGCAGCCTTTCAATTTCATCGGCATTTCACCGATTCCGAAGCTGCTGGTGGAAGAAGGCAACGAAGTGAAAGCCGGCGACCCGATCTTTTTCGACAAGAGCATGCCGGACATGAAGTGGGTAGCTCCGGTAAGCGGCGAAGTTATTGCAATTGAGCGGGGCGCCAAGCGTGCTATCACTGCTGTGACTATCCTGGCGGACAAAGAGCAGCAGTACCGTCAGCTGGAAGCATTTGATCTGGAGAATGCCAAGCGCGAAGACCTGGTCAGCTACCTGATGGATACCGGTGCATGGACGCTGTTTCGTCAGCGCCCTTTCAATACGGTAGTGAACCCGAATGAAGTGCCACGCGATATCTTTATTTCCACTTTTGATACTGCGCCACTCGCTCCGGACCTCAACCTGGTCGTGGAAGGCCGGGAGGCTGCATTCCAGAAAGGCCTCGACGCACTGCGCCACCTGACTAGCGGCAGCGTATACCTTGGTCTTGATGCACGGGAGGGCCATCAGCCGCATGCCGCTTTTGCGGAAGCAGAAGGTGTGGAGAAGCGCTGGTTTCACGGCAAGCACCCGGCGGGCAACGTAGGAGTGCAAATCCACCACATCAAGCCGGTGAGCCTCAACAGCAAAGTATGGACGCTGGGCGTGCAGGAAGTCATCACTCTGGGTAAAATTTTCCTGGAGCAGCGCTTTGATGCGGAGCGCGTAGTCGCTCTGACCGGTGCTGAGCTGAAAGCTCCGAAGTACGTAAGAACTAAAATAGGCGCTCGCATCAGCGAGTTGCTCAAAGATAACCTCGCGAACGATCACGTCCGCTACATCTCTGGTGACGTACTCAGCGGAGAGCGCAAGCTGGAGGATCAGTTCCTGAATTTCTACGATGATCAGATCACGGTGGTGGAAGAAGGCGACGACTATCAGCTGTTCGGCTGGTTGCTGCCGTCCTTTAATACGCCAAGTGTTTCCAACACCTTCCCTTCTGCCCTGATTCCGGATATGAAGTTTAAGGCAGAGACCAACACGCACGGCGAGCGCCGGGCATTCGTGGTGACCGGAAATTACGAGGCAGTCACTCCGATGGATGTATATCCGCAGGAGCTGATGAAGTCGATTCTGATCGGTGATTTTGAAAAAATGGAAGGGCTGGGCTTGCCAGAACTCGTGGAAGAGGACGTAGCCCTTTGTGAATTTGTTTGCGTGTCCAAGCAGCCGGTGCAGCAAATACTGCGTCAGGGCCTGGATAACATGCGCGAGCAATCCTAAGCAAGCATTAAGTAAACATTGCCAAATCTCACTATAACAGAGATATGAAAAAGACACTCTTAAATCTTTTCAAGAAGATCGAGCCGGACAAGGAGAAATCTCCTTTCCTGCACACGGCTTACGATGCGTTCTTCACCTTTGCATTTACGCCCAATATGGTGACTAAAAACGGCGTGCACATCCGCGACGGCATGGACCTGAAACGGCAGATGGTGCACGTGGTGATTGCCCTGCAGGTGCTTTACCTGTTCGGTACTTACAATATCGGGCATCAGCACTTTGTAGCCTTGGGCGAGTACACTGGTTTTTTGGAAGGCGTACACCTCAAGCTGATCCATGGCTTGATCAAGATTATCCCGATCTTCATCGTCCCCCACGTGGTCGGCCTAGGCATTGAATTTTACTATGCCTACAAAAAAGGGCACGGGGTAGAAGAAGGCTTTTTGGTCTCCGGG
>CAJXXJ010000250.1 GCA_913062745.1 uncultured Phaeodactylibacter sp. | reverse complement strand
GGTTGTTGAAGCCAAAGGGATTGGGATCAATAAGCATGTACTCGGCCAGGTCCTGATCAAAGCATTCAGGGTGCGCCCCAAAAATCATGGTGGCATTGACCGAAAGCGGACTATCCACAAAAACGGGAATGCGGGGCAGCTTGCCCTCCGTCTCCATTTGGTCGAGCATGTACACCAACTCCTGGGTGCGACCGACACTGAAAGCCGGAACAATCAACTTACCCTTTTTTTCCACACAGGTATGCCGAATAATCTCAAGGAGTTTGTCGCTCTCAGCCGGCTGTCCCTCATGCTCTTTATCGCCGTAGGTGGATTCGCAAATCAGGTAGTCGACCTCCGGCATGGGGATGGGGTCCCGCAAGATGGGGCGGTTGGGCCGGCCGATGTCGCCGGTAAAACCAAAGGTTTTAGTCTTTCCTCCTGCTGTAATGCGGAGCGTCACCGAGGCGCTGCCCAGGATATGCCCGGCATCCCGGAAGAGCACCTCTACCCCGTCGCGGATACGCACCCAGCGCTCGTAGCCGTGCCCTTCAAAGAGGTTCCACGCCAGCTCAGCGTCTTTGGCGGTGTACAACGGCACCCGCAGCTGATGGGTACGGCCCCGTTTGCGCTGCCGCTTATTGTAGTAGTGGGCATCCATTTCCTGAATCTTCGCACTGTCAAGCAGCATGATGGCGCAGAGGCTGCGGGTGGCGTGCGTACAGTGGATATTGCCCCGAAATCCGTCTTTAGCCAGCTTGGGTATCCGCCCGCTGTGGTCGATATGGGCATGGGAAAGAATAAGGCAGTCGATATCTGCCGGGTTGAACGGCCACTGTTCGTTGAACTGCTTCATATCGTCGGAATGCCCCTGATACAAACCGCAGTCCAGTAAAATTTGGTAGCCATCATCGAGCGTGAGGAGGTGAGCGCTGCCGGTAACTTCCTGAGCAGCGCCGCAAAATTTGATCTTCATGGCTGGAAGATAGCAAGATTTGAAATTTCCGGCAAACGTATTCCGCCCGCTAATCCAGCTGAAAGCTCCCGTTGGAAATTCGTGCCCGGATGAGTGCCCGCCCGCCTTTGCTGCCGTGGTAGCCTTTCACCTCGTGTTGCCGCCCGGCTACCTGCTCGTAGCGGACCTGCAGTGCACGCGGGTAGTTGATTTGACTCCCCACCGCATCAAGCTGATATTCGGCACCTTCCTCCATCTTTAGCCGGAAGTTGCTGCCTTCCCCGCTCAGGTCGATGAAGTCGAAATGCTGATAAATGTCCTCTACCAGCACCTCGCTGCTGTCCACCTGCAGTCGTACCCGGCTTTTCGGCTCCCGGATAAACACTTCCGACAGCCCACTGCGGATGTCCACATCTCCCACCTCGCTGATTTCAAGCAGGTCGTACTTTCCTTCGTTGCGGAAAAAGCCAACTTCGCTGGCGCGGTAGGTATCGTACCGGCTTTGTGCATTGACCTCGCCCACTTCTTCCAGCTTGAGCGTGGAATACCGGCTGTCAATATTGGCCCGCCGGGCTTCATTCAGGTGCATTTTGACGTCTTTCACCTTTAGCGAAAGCTCGCCTGCATCCCGGATGTTGGCTTTGCCGTGGCTGAGGTCGGCCACAAGCAGGCCGGAGAGGCCCTGCGCATTAAGCTGGCCGTGCATCAGGAAAAGCGTGAGCTGCCCTTCGAGTTCGTTTAGGGCCACATCTCCGTGCTTATTGCTAACCCGGACCGAGGCAGCCCTCGGCAGGTGAATGACATAGGAGACAGTATAGTCTTCCAGCTCTACGGCACCCCAGCGCCACCAGTCCTGTTGCTTGTCTTTGATCTCTGTGCGCACAACCACCGCCTGCCCGGTGGTGCCTTCGGTATGGATTTGTATGCGTTCGAATACGGGGATGGCGTAGGCTTCGCTCGCGGCTTTGACTTCAACGCGGGCTTCCACGCGCAGCCGGGACTTATCCCAGCCGTGCAGCTCTACGGGGCCGTATTTGTTGCTGACCCGCAGCAAGCCGTCCGGCCGAAAGCTTATTTCTTTCTTGATCAGCTGAGAATAAGCCTGGCAGTCGCAGTCATTCTGAGCCAGGGCAGGGGCAGCGAGACAGCAAAGCAGCACAAGGCCGGCCCACTCAAATACTGCGCGCTTCATCGATGTTTGGTTTTTCAGATTCGGTTGGCTTGGTTTGAATACGGTTTAGCACGCGCTCCAGCAGCATCACTTTAGCCCGGTAGCTTTGTAGCAGGCGGGAAACAATCTCCTCCTCCCTGCCGGGAGGGGCATGCTGCAGTTCGGCTTTCAGGTCCTGCACGGCCTCATCCAGGCGTTTGAGGTCCTGCTCTACCACTTTGCTGTGCTGATAGCTGGCCAGCTGCTGGTACTTCTGGTCGATTTCGCGCTGATACTCCGCTTCCATTTCGGCGTAAGCCGGTGCAATCTCCTCCAGGGAGGGCGGCTGCTGTGCACGCTGATACATGAAGTAGCCCCCCAGCAGGGCACCGCAGGCCAGCAGAAGCAGTACGGAAGCTGCTATGCGCGCTACCTGCCACCAACTACGCCGGCGCTGCTGCTGCGCGTCGAGCTGCTGGCTGATGCCGCTCCATACGTCCGGCTCGGGCAGCTCCTCGTCAAAGGCAGCCCGGTTGCGGTTAACAAATTGTTCTAATGGATCCCCTTGCATAGTTTGTTGCTCTACTTGCGTGAAATAAAATCGTGTCGTCGGATGATTTCCCGGAGCTTCTTCTTCGCCCGGCTATACTGGGATTTGGAAGTAGCTTCCGAAATGTCGAGGATTTCGCCGATTTCCCGGTGGTCGTAGCCCTCTAACAAATACAGGGTGAAGACGATCCGGTAACCGTCCGGCAGCTCCCGCATGGCCATTTTCACAGCCTCTACGCTCAGCTCCGGGTCATGGCTATCCTCTTCTTCCAGGGGTTCGGGAGGGTGTACGCCTGCCTGACGCTCCTCCAGTTCTTCAATTTGGAGCCGGTTGCGCTTCAGGTGGTTGATGCAGTTGTTCACGACGATACGCTTGATCCAGGCACCTACCGATGATTGATAGCGGAAGGTATGCAATTTGGCAAATACGTCCACGAACGAGTTCTGCAGCAAGTCTTCAGCGTCCTGCTCCTGCCTGAGCATACGCAAACACAGGTTGTACATCGCTTTGGAATACAGTCGGTAAAGTTCAAACTGGGCACGGCGGTTTCCGCGCTTGCACTTCTCTACGATTTCCTGATGTGTGCTCGCGTAGTCCAATTTCAGGTGATTGTTGTCGACAGCGGGTGATTTTATTGCATGCATGTCTTGGTGTTCAGCTTCTGAAGATAAGGACTATTCCGCGAGCGGAGGGTTGCACGCCGGCAAAAGGTTTTTTCAGCCCAGTACCTCTGCCACCAACCGGCCGGAGCGCATCGCGGCGTTGATAGAGCCATTCATGCGGTGGTCGCCGATGGCGTACAGGCCGTCCCCGATTTTTAGCTCCGCATCGTGCTGTACGTGCTGCTGAGTGGGAAGGGCATACTCCACCGTGCGTATGTCGAGCAGTTTCCATTCCGCCACGGACTTACCGAACCAATGGCTCATTTCCTCCCGCAGCCGTTGGTCCAGAGCGGACTCGCTGAGCTCCGTTTTTCCGACGATGGATAGCGACAGCAACTCCTGGCCATGCGGTGCATAACCGGGAGCTACCCGGCTCATGACAGCAATACTGTTGGCCAGGTCCTCCCGCCGGGTATCGAGCCCGATGAGGGGCTTTTTGAAAGGAACCGATTCGGCGCTGTAGTGTACATGAGTGGTACTGACGTACTCGGTATTGGTATTTGGAAGGTAATTACGGACCAGGCCTGTCGCCTCAGTAGCCAATACTATGTTCTTTGCTTGCAGCGACTCGCCGCTTTCCAGAAAAACTTTCCCGCCCTCTACCCGCTCTACCCGGGTATTCAGGCGTATTTTCTCCGGCGGAAGGTTGGAAGCCAGCTGCAGGGGGATTTGCTGCATGCCTTTATTGGGTACAGACACCGCGCCCTCGGCGAACATTTTGAAGACAAAGTCAAACATGCGGCGGCTGGTGTTCAGCTCCTTTTCCAGAAAGATGCCGCTGTAAAAAGGGCGGAAGAAACGCTCCACCATAGCTTCGCTGAAGCCGTATTCCTGCCGCAGGGCTTGCTCCGCGCTCACCTCCGACTGGGAGAATACACCGTTGAGCTCTTTTTTCTTCAGGCGGTTGCGCAAATTGAGGATTCTGACTTTATCGCGCAGGCTACCCGTTCTGGCACGCAGGGTAGGCAGCAGGCTCGGTACATCCCGCAACGGGTCGCCGATCCAGTCTTTCCGGCCGTCCGGCATCAGCAGCAGTGCGCCGGGCAGAAATTCCCGCAGGTCGAGTTTGCGGTAATCCAGCAGTTGTTTGGCTTCCGGGTAGGCTGTAGCCAAAACCTGAAAGCCGTGGTCGAGCAGAAAGCCGTCTTTGGAGGTGGTGCGCACGCGCCCGCCGACCTGATCGCCTGCTTCGAGCAGCAGAAAATCGCGGTCGCGTTCCTGAAGGTAATTTGCGGCAGTGAGGCCGGACAGCCCGGCACCGATGATAATGGTAGGAGTCATGGAGCTTTATTGGTCTTCAACCCGGATACCGCACCGGCGGTTGGGCTGATGGGTCATTAATTCGCGCTAAGTTAAGAAATGAGGCCTATTGTGCCTTCCGTCACGCTTCCCGAAAATACTCTTTCACCCGCTTCGCTACGTTCAGGCCGGCTACTTCTGCCAGCTCGGAGGCCCGCGCTTCTTTGACGCGCTTCAGGGACCCGAAGTGTGTCAGCAGTTTTTGAGCTGTCTTTTCGCCGATGCCGGGAATATTGGTCAGCTCCGTACTGGTAAAGTGCTGCGAGCGCTTGGTGCGGTGGAAGGTGATGGCAAAACGGTGGGCCTCGTCCCGGGCCTGTTGTATCAGTTTGAGGGATTCTGATTTTTTGTCGATGTAAATGGGGATGGAGTCGCCCGGCATAAAGATTTCTTCCAGCCGCTTGGCGATGCCGATTACGGTGAGTTTGTCGAGTATCCCCAACAGCTTCAGGCTCTCCACGGCGGCGCTTAGCTGGCCTTTGCCCCCATCAATGACGATGAGCTGCGGCAGGGGTTCGCCCTCGTCGAGCAGGCGGCGGTAGCGGCGGTGCACCACTTCGCGCATAGAGGCAAAGTCGTCCGGCCCCTGTACCGTTTTGATGTTGTAGTGGCGGTAATCCTTCTTGCTGGGTTTGGCATTTTTGAATACTACGCAGGAAGATACCGGGTAGCTGCCCTGCATATTGGAGTTGTCGAAGCACTCAATGTGCAAGGGCAGTACGTCCATGTTCAGGTCTGATTGCAGTGTACGCAGGATACGCTCTGCTGAGGTCTGCTTGCGCTTCATGCTGGCGCGCTGTTTTTGCCGCTGCAGCATATGGTACTTAGCATTCTTTTCCGAAAGGTCGAGCAGGCGGCGCTTATCCCCTATTTTAGGTACCGTTACCTGCAGCTTATCATCTTCGAGGGGAAGGTCGTAGGGCAAAATCAGTTCCTCGGCTATACTGTTGAATTTGTCGCGGATGATAGGGATGGCGTACTGCAACAGGCCGGCATCATCATCATCGTCCAGGTTCTTTACCAATTCCTGGGTATGCGTGTGGATGATGGCCCCGTTGACCACTTTGATGTAGTTGACGTAGGCATCCTGCTCTTCCGAGGCGATAGAAAAGACATCCACATCCCGTATTGTGGTGCTTACTACTGTTGATTTCGCCTGATAGTCCTCAAAGGCCGTCAGTTTTTCTTTGATGCGCTGCGCTTTTTCGAATTCCAGGTTTTCGGCCTGCTGCTGCATCACCTCTTTGAAGTGGTTTTTCACGGCGCCGAAGTTGCCCTTCAGAATGTTGCGCACCTGATCAATCTTCTCATTGTACTCTTCCTCGCTCTCCAGGCCTTCGCAGGGCCCCATACAGTTTTTGATGTGGTACTCCAGGCACACTTTAAACTTGCCGGCATTAATATTGCGGTCACTAAGGTGGAGGCTACAGGTGCGCAGCGGGAACAGGCGCTTGATCAACTCCAGGATAACCTTGAGCCGGGCTTTGCTCGTATAGGGCCCGAAGTAGGTGGAGCCGTCCCGGATGACGCGCCGGGTAATAAAAACGCGCGGGAAGCGCTCTTTTTTGATGCAGATGT
>CAJXXJ010000249.1 GCA_913062745.1 uncultured Phaeodactylibacter sp. | reverse complement strand
CTTCACATCTGGATCTTCTGAAAAAATGTTTGAAAGTCCGATGCTCTTCCTTACTTCGGATGTTGCAAATAGCATGCCGCACCTCTTCCTTCCTCGGTGGTCGTAGTTATGGAATCGGTTAGGAGTTCCATATGCCACCATTGAGTGGGTCAGTACACGCTCGTCGGAAATATCATAGATATCCATGAGCTGACGCAGCAACTCCCTCAGTGCAACTTTCTGGGCCAAGGTAATAGGTTTATTGTGATAACCAACAACCTCGATGCCAATGGAAACTTCACTCAAAGAAGTTTTTCCGTTCCACATACTTCGTCCCGCATGATAAGCCATTTTGTTCTTATCAATAATACGAAGTACTTTTCCGTCGGTCATCACCAAATAGTTGGCGGACCCATAACGGTGTATGGCATTTTTTGAAGACTGATTACCTGCCTCCGTTGTATGGAGGATGATAAACTTGGTTTCCGTTCGCTTTGGGCGCCCGGCGTCCCGCTTGCTGTAGTAATTGCTGATCTTTAGTGTTTGTTGGCCAAGCGCTTCGCTTGGGCTGCCAAGGCTCAGCATTAAAATGGCAGTAACAACAATTATTGTATATGTACGCATATGTTTCTTTTTCTTTATGTCTTTTACCATTAAATGTATAAAGCGTCAATACCTTATCATTTTTTGCAGATGACCATTTGACAAAAAAATACTCTTCCTATAAGATACACTTCGCTTAGGTATTTCCTGAGCCTAATATTGAAACGACAGAACCCTTCGGGGCGCACCTGTCATTTTTCTTTTTTTATGTCACGAAGTATTAAAAAAGGTCCATACGTCGATGTAAAGCTTCTCAAGAAAATTGAGGGCAAAAAGCCTGATGACGCAGGTGTTATTAAGACATGGGCACGAAATTCAATGATTCCACCAGAATTTGTTGGATTTACCTTTGGCGTTCACAATGGACGAAAGCATATCGAGGTATTTGTTACTGAAGATATGATTGGTCATCGATTGGGTGAATTTTCACCGACAAAGACATTCCATCGCCACGGAGGTAAAATGCAGAAAGAGCTTGAGCAAAAGAAACGCGAAGCTGAAATTGCAGCCGCAAAAGCAGCTCGTTCTAACGATTAAGTGTTACGGTAATATCATATGAAAGCCTATCTTAAAAATTATCGACAATCACCTCGTAAAGTCCGTCTTGTTACCGACGCGGTAAAAGGCAAGCGAGTTTCAGACGCTCTCGTTGAGCTGCGTTTTTTGCCAAAACGTGCTTCTCGCACGGTTTCAAAGCTTATTGCATCAGCGGTCGCAAATGCCGAGAACAATTTTAAAGTGGCGTCTGACGGTCTTTTTATCGAACAAATTACCGTTAATCAAGGGGTCACACTGAAGCGTATGATGCCAAAATCTCGCGGTATGGCACACCCAATCAATAAGCGAACAAGTAACATTGCCGTTACGCTTGGCACTAAGAAAACTTCAAAAAAGGCATCAACCTCTTCATCAAAAGATTCAAAGAGCGATGCTGTGAAGGAGCCAGGAAAAAAGAAAGTAGCCAAGAAAACAACAGCGAAGAAAGCAGCGGTTACAACAGCGCCAAAAAAGAAAGCTACAAAGACAGCGGCAAAGAAAAAACCAACAACCAAGAAATCAGCTAAAAAAACTACCAAGAAGGTCGACACCAAGAAATCATAATTCATTATTTTTAATTCACATATCATGTCACACAACGTACACCCCTATGCACATCGAATCGGTATCATTCGCGGATGGAAATCGCGATGGTTTGGTGGTAAGAAAAATTTTAAAGAACTGTTGCGTGCGGACACGCTGATTCGTGAATACCTTGAAAAGCAATTGCGTGGTAAGTTTGTTGCCGATATTGAAATCGAGCGATCACGAAAGGCGACACGGATTATCGTCAAAAGCTCACGCCCAGGAATGGTGATTGGCCGATCGGGTGAAGGCGCAGCAAAGCTGAAGCAAAACCTATTGCGGTACATGAAGCGTAAAGACATCAAGGTCCCTGAAGATTTCAAAATTGATATCGTTGATGTACAAGAGCCAGAATCAAACGCAATGATCGTAGCGCATATGATTGCCGAAGCGCTGGAAGTGCCGGCTGCCCGGATATTTTTTAAGGAGCGCAAGCCGCAGCGCGGCCGTGAACAGTACGAAAAGTTTGACGAGCAGGGGCGTTCCATTTTGGTGCAGGAAAACGGGCTCCGCTTTGTAGTCAACCTGACAGACTATCTCGATACCGGGCTGTTCCTCGACCACCGCCCTACCCGGGAGAAAGTGCGGGAACAGGCTGAAGGCAAACGGGTGCTCAACCTTTTCGCCTACACCGGTTCCTTCACCGTCTACGCGGCAGCGGGCGGCGCTTCAGCTACCACGACCATCGACCTTTCCAATACCTACCTGGAGTGGGGGCAGCGCAATATGGAGCTCAACGGGCTGGCAGGCCCACAGCACGAGTTTGTCCGTGCCGATGTCAAAGCCTGGCTGGAACAAGCGGTAGATGGCCTGTACGACATCGTCGTGCTGGACCCGCCGACCTTTTCCAACTCCAAGCGTATGGAAGACGTACTGTATACGCAGCGCGACCATCCTGAGCTGATCAACGGCTGCCTGCGCCGGCTGGCACCCGGCGGGCAGCTGTACTTTTCCACCAATTTTCGCAAATTTCAACTGGAGCCCGAGCGGCTGAACACCAAAAATATCCGGGATATCACCTCCGCTACTATCCCTAAAGACTTCCGCAATCCGAAGATTCATTACTGCTGGCTGATTACAGGGGGGTAGGTTAACTTGTTGGAAAGCCCCATTATTTCTACATTTGTGAGTAATGAATGGCTTCTCGCGCTATCTCAGTCTATCAAAAAAAATTGTTCATAACTCTGATGGACAGCGCTTGAGCGTTCCTTTTTGATCTACTAAAGAATTAATCATGAAAAATTTTTTACGCTCTATTTTTATTGTGGTGCTGGGTTCCAATTTGGCTTTTGCCCAACCTGAACTCGTCAGTGATTTTAATGCTGGAGCGGCAGGTGGTATTTCTGAATTCAATAACCGTGGCCACTACATAGGTGACGTTATTGTCCTGCCCGTTATTGATAGCGAATTTGGTGAAGAGCTAGGCGTCTTAAAAGATGGCGAACTTCAGTTATTGAAAGACCTGAACCCAGGTGCAGCAGATGGAAGTCCCCGCGGATTCGTCACTTATGACAGCCTGCTGTACTTTATCGCCGATGACACTGAGGCAGAAGAAGTCATCTGGTCGACAGATGGAACTGAGGCAGGGACACAGCAGGTATTTCTTTTGCCGGAAGGCGAGGAATTGTTCTGGAACTTGATCCCGTCTGAGGAAGCAGGCTTGTTTTTCGCTACGTTCGACTCGCTGTATCGTAGCCCAGACGGTATTACCTATGAAGGCATACTAAGTAATGTGGAGTTGAGGGACCCCCTTTCCAATCCGAACAGCACCTACTGTCTGTTTGATGGAGGTATTGCGTTTTTGCGAGATCGCTCCCAGGATGAAGAGTTGCAGCTGTGGGCGTTTAAAGATTCCCTTGAGCTGCTTGGGATTGCTTCTTACCCAACTATACTATATAAATACAGAGGACTGACTCCAGTTTCGGACGGGCTGATATTTACTCTGGAGGGAAGTTTTACCATGAATGAAGGAGAGGGTATTTATGGTTATGTAGCTGAATCTGGCAGCCTGGATCGTATCCCAAATGCTCCGCCTGCTTTGGCTCACCTGGCCCTTAGCTCCAACCGAGCACTTTTTTTTGGAGATGGGGACTTTTATGTGGTTAATTCAGCAGCCGGGCCCGCAGAGGTCATCATCAGCGATGTGGAGCCGGGCGTTCAGTTCAATCAAATCCCTCACGCTGCTGCGAATAACCGCTCCATTTTCTTATCTGATGATCCATTCGCGGAAGACCTGCGCGTAAGCCAAACAGCTGGCAGTATTTTCACCACCTCTACAGTTGCAACCCTGGAAGTGCCTAACTTTTCTAATTTCTTAGCCTTTGATCGCTTTGTCTTTTTTGCTAACGGGACGTTCAATGGCTTTGAGGCTAATATTTATTACGTCGATACGGAAAACCCGGTAGCCCAGCTGATATACGCTTATCCGGATGGAGTGACTGGGTTTAGATCCGTCCAGCCCATTGGTGTCCAAAATGGCAAACTCTACTTTGCCAGCGATGTAGACGATACAGTAGGCCGGGAATTGTACGCCCTGGATACCGGTATTGATGATTTGGTAAATAGCACGGAGTATATAGATAACGGCCCACAGCCTGAGTTGCAGTTTGCTGGTGAGCACTTTTCCCTCGCCTACGGAGAAGACCTACCGGTCCGTGTGAGTGCTTATGATTTGAACGGGCGTTTGATCCGCCAGTGGGATACCCGGACAAACCAAACTGAAAAGGTGGTACCGGGGAAAGGCCTGTTGGTCTACGTAGCGCAGGTTGGTAAAAAGCAGATAGTCCGCAAATATTTCTACCGCTAACGCTTAAATTAAAGTCAACACCGTACGGGCATGCCGGGTTATATACTCCAGCACGCCCGTTTTTTTATCCGGGTAGATTGCGATTTTGAAAATTAGCCGTATTTTCCGGTGACACCAAAACGATAAGAATGAGCACGACTACCGATATAGCTACTCTGGAACCCCGCCCCGTTTGGAAAAGCTTTGCAGCGCTGAACGCTGTGCCCCGGCCTTCCAAAAATGAGGAGCGCGTTATCACATTTATGCGTTCCTACGGTGAATCTCTCAAGTTGCCCACGCTTGTGGACGCGAAGGGGAATGTAGTGATTAAAAAGCCAGCTACAGCGGGTATGGAAAACCGCCCGACGGTCATCCTGCAGGCCCACCTCGATATGGTCCACCAAAAAAATGCCGGAAACGACTTCGATTTTCTCACTGAGGGCATCCGCCACAAAATAGACGGCGAGTGGGTCACTGCTGACGGCACTACGCTGGGCGCCGACAACGGCATGGGCGTAGCCGCCATCATGGCCGTGCTGGAAGCCGATGATCTGAAACATCCGGCTATTGAAGCTTTGTTTACCATTGATGAGGAGACGGGTATGACCGGCGCTAAGGGCCTGGACAAAACCCTGCTTGAAGGGTCAATCCTGCTCAACCTTGACACTGAGGACGACGATGAAATCACCATCGGCTGTGCCGGCGGTGTGGACACCAATACGCTGTTTGAGTACCCGGAAGAACCGGTTGCTGCCGACAGCACTGCCCTTGAGCTGACGATCCGCGGGCTTAAGGGCGGCCACTCGGGCATGGATATCAACAAGGGCAGAGGCAATGCCAACAAGCTAATGAACCGCCTGCTATACAAAACGGGCAACGCCTATGGCCTGCGCATTTCCTCTGTGGACGGAGGCAGCCTGCGCAACGCCATCCCCCGGGAGTCTACCGCTATTGTCGTTTTGCCGGAAGGCAAAGCTACCGCCTTTCAGGAAGCGCTGGAAGAACGCAAAGCCGAGCTGCAGCGGGAATACGCCGTAGCTGAGCCCGATATGAAGATAGAGGCAAAGCCCACCGGGCTGCCTGAGAAGGTAATGTCTGCCGAGTCCCAGGAAATGGCTCTTTCCGCGCTCTACGCTGTACCGAATGGCGTCTGGCGCATGAACCCGGAACTGCCGGACCTCGTGGAGACTTCCACCAGCCTGGCCCGTGTCATCATCAAAGACGGCTCCTTCGTTACCCAAAGCCTGCAGCGCAGCTCTCTTGAGTCGGGCAAGCACGATGTGGCCAGTGCAGTGCGTGCTGCCTTCGAGAGCATCGGCGCTACAGTCGCCAACGATGGTGATTACCCCGGCTGGACCCCAAATGCTGATTCCAAGATCATGCGCCTGATGCAGTCTGTCTACCGCGAGCTCTTCGACGAAGAGCCCAAGGTGTCTGCTGTGCACGCGGGCCTGGAGTGTGGCATCATCGGGCAGCGCTACCCAAATCTCGATATGGTGTCTTTTGGACCCACGATCCGCCATGCCCACTCTCCGGATGAGAAGGTGAGCATCGAGTCGGTGCAGAAGTTCTGGAAGTACCTTACGGTTACTTTGGAGCGGGTGGCCTAGTGGTCTGTCAAGGCTAAAACTAGGGGTTGCCTGCGGCGAATTTTGAGGCTACTCTTCGTTGGATAACCCCTTAC
>CAJXXJ010000248.1 GCA_913062745.1 uncultured Phaeodactylibacter sp. | reverse complement strand
CGAAGCTCTAAAAAAAAGATCACCGGCATAGGCGTTAACTTCAAACCCGACCAACGGACGGCTTTAGATTGGAAGGTAGCCCACTTATAGCGCCCCTCCCCCAAGAATTCCTTACCTTTGCGCCCTCAAACATCCCGATATGGAAAATCTGCAACAACTCATCGATAACGCCTGGGAAGACCGCTCCCAGCTCAAGGAAAAGCCGGTACAGGAAGCCATTTACCACGTGATGGAGCAGCTCGACCAGGGTAAGCTCCGCGTAGCCGAGCCCACAGAGGACGGCGAATGGAAAGTCAATGCCTGGGTCAAAAAAGCCGTGGTGCTGTACTTCCCGCTGGCGCAAATGGAGACCATAGAAGTGGGGCCATTTGAATTTCACGACAAGATTCCGCTCAAAAAGAACTACAAAGAAATGGGTGTGCGGGTAGTGCCGCACGCGATCGCCCGCTACGGCGCCTACCTGGAAGAAGGCGTCATCATGATGCCTAGCTACGTCAATCTCGGTGCCTGGGTCGGCAGCGGAACGATGGTGGATACCTGGGCTACTGTGGGCTCCTGCGCTCAGATTGGCCGCAACGTACATCTGAGCGGCGGCGTAGGCATAGGCGGCGTACTGGAACCTCTGCAGGCTACGCCGACTATAATAGAGGATAACTGCTTTATCGGTTCGCGCAGCATCGTAGTCGAAGGCGTGCGCGTGGAAAAAGAAGCCGTGCTGGGCGCAAATGTGGTGCTTACTCAATCTACCCGCATCATTGATGTGACAGGAGCAGAGCCGGTAACTTACAAAGGGCGCGTACCGGCCAATTCTGTAGTGGTGCCGGGCACGTACTCCAAGGAATTCCCGGCGGGCACCTATCAGGTCGCCTGCGCACTGATTATTGGTCAGCGCAAACCGAGTACAGATAAGAAAACTTCTCTGAATGACGCCCTGCGGGAGTTCAGCGTAGCCGTATAGCTATGAACTGGCTCTTCAGGCTTTTCCGCAAGGAAGATACAACGGAAGCAGATCCAATGAAATACCTGATTGCGGGCCTCGGCAATATCGGGGCCAAGTACGATAATACCCGGCACAACATCGGCTTCGACGTGGTGGATGCCCTGGCTGAGAAGCACGGCGGCGAATGGTCGACCGAAAAACTGGGCGATGTGGCGACCATCAGGCAGCGGGGGCGCACCTTCGTTTTGCTCAAGCCCTCCACCTACATGAACCGCAGCGGCAAAGCCGTCCACTACTGGATGCAAAAGGAAAAGATCGACAAGAACCGCCTGTTAGTAGTCATCGATGACCTAAACCTTGACTTTGGCAAAATACGCCTGCGCGGAAAGGGCAGCGATGGCGGCCACAACGGGCTGAAAGATATCGATCAGGTGACGGGGGGAAATAACTACGCCCGCCTGCGCATCGGCATCGGCAATGATTATCATCAGGGGCAGCAGGTAGATTATGTGCTGGGCGAATGGTCCTCTGAGCAACAGGAAGAATTGCCTGACATCATCAAGCGGGCGGCTGATGCCTGCATAGCCTTTGGGGCTATCGGGCTGCAGCATGCGATGAGCCGGTATAACGGTTAGTGCAGGGGGTTAAGCAAGTTGCTCCTCTGCCGGTGCCTGCTTTTTGGGAATCGAAAAAGCCACTACTGTGCCGGTGTTGCCAATACCCGGGCTCTCCAGGTGTATCTCGCCCTCGATCCTTTGTACAACCCGCTTCACGATAGAGAGCCCCAGGCCACTCCCGCTGTACTTGTCCCGGCTGTGCAGGCGCTTGAACATATTGAATACATAGTCACGGTATTCCTCAGGTATGCCAATGCCATTATCAGCCACTCTGAAGGAGTAGTGAGTCAGGGTTTCTGTACAATTAACTTCCACCCGGGCAACATCCTGCTCGTTGTACTTCCAGGCGTTTTCCACCAAATTTTTCAGAATTACTCTGAGGGCTTCATAGGGTATGCATAGCCGCTGATCTTCGTAGGTTAGCACCGCCGCTTTTTCTGCTTTGACCACAAGGAGGTCAGCTTCCACTGCCTCCATTACTTCGCTCAGCCGAAAGGTAG
Organism: uncultured Phaeodactylibacter sp.; assembly: GCA_913062745.1. GTDB lineage: Bacteria > Bacteroidota > Bacteroidia > Chitinophagales > Saprospiraceae > Phaeodactylibacter. The sequence goes on along the minus strand of CAJXXJ010000248.1, from coordinate 4,123 downwards.
TGTAGCGGAGGTTTATTTCGTCGAGGCGGGTGAAGCTATATACGTCCTTCACCAGGTTGTCCAGTTGCAAAGCTCCTTTGGAAATGTAGCCCATGAACTCGTCCAATCCTTCTGTATCTCCGTTGGACAGCCGCCGGCTTACCAGTGTGGCGAAACGGTTGATATTTCGGATGGGCTCCTTCATGTCATGTGATGTGATGTAGGAAAACTCCCTGAGCTGCTGATTGGCATACTGCAGGTTCTGGTTAGATGCACTCAGCGCTGCGGTACGTTGAGCCACTTCTCTTTCCAGCCGCAGGTTGTTTCTGCTCTTGCTGCGGTAGAGGTAATAAGCGGCAACGAGCAGACCCAAAGCCAGCAAACCCAGTACGCCATAGAGCCGGCTGAGCTGATTCTGCAGCTCAAGTTCTTCCTGCAGCTGTGCATTGATGCGTTCCTTCTCGGCGATCCGGTACTGCGTTTGTAACAGTGCGAGCTGCCGGGATTTTTGCAAATTGAATATGGAGTCGCTTACCGCTTTAAACTGCTGATGATAACGGAGCGCTTCCTCATGCGCACCCTGCCGCTCGTACAGCAGCGAGAGATAGCTGAACAGGTCCTTTTTTTCCTCCATCATCCCCATACGGTTGTAGAGCTCGCTGGCGCTGAGCAAGTCCGGCTCAGCCTCTGCAAGTTTTCCCTGCTTCATTTTGTTGTAGCCAATACACTTATAACAGTGTGCTTTTGCATACAAGTCTTTTTTCCGGGTTGCCGACTCCAGTCCTCGGCCGCAGTAGTAGGCAGCGCTGTCGGCCTGGCCTACGCTGGCGTAAGCCCAGCCCAGGTTGAGCGAAGCTGCAAAAACCCCCTCCGTGTCACCTTTTTTTAGTGCAAGGGCGTGGCCTTCCCGGAAGGCTTCCAAAGCCTTAAACTCCTTTCCCTGTTTCTGCAAGCTTATCCCGTAGTGCAGCAGGCCAAAAATCACTCCCCGGTCAAAGTCGCCTGAGGCCCGGAAGTGGTTGATTGCGGTTCGGTAGAGCGAATCCACCTGTTCGTATTCCCGAAGATTGGCAAGTACATCAGCTAATGTTAATTGGAGGCTGGCGCCTGCCTCAGGATTAGCAGCTTTCCGGTTAATCTCTAAGCCATTGATCAGCTCTTCGTACGCCTCCACGTATTTACCCTGTATCAAATAAATATGCCCTCTTGAGCGGTGTGCCCAGGCCAATGTTGAATAATCGTTCAGGGCAGTGGCCAGTTCCTGCACCGTATCATTGTAAAGCAGCCCTTTTTCAAATTCATTCTTATAAATTGATGCCTCCTGCAACCAATGATAGGCCTGTTGTTGTAAGTCCTGCCGCTGCTCTTTTCGCGCCAGCGCCAACGCCTGCTGCGCATACTCAATTGCCCGGTTATTGTCCTCCTGTAACTGGGCTTCGGCCGCCTGCAGCAGTGCTTCCGTTTTTTCCGTATTAGAAGAGGCACGCTCTATTCTTTGTCTGAGGGTATCAGCTGACTGCTCCTGAGCGCCACAAACAGCAGCGATGTACAGCAGACTAAGAGTTATAGTTTTTCGCAACATAGTATCACCGCATTGTAATGGAACAAACCCACAATCGTGTTTTTGGCGTTACCCACCGATGCAGATACCTTCCTTCCGGTACATGCCTCCGCCGGGCCGCTTACAAAAAATTATCCCTGGGGGGATCATCATATCGAGGATTTAAATAAATGGGTGGCTGGGAGACAGCGAGAAGGCTCTAAGTAATCGATTCATGGAGGATTTGGCATCAAAACTTAACTGCCGCACATTTCTCAACTCGGAAATTCTCCTTTGACAGCGCAAAATACGCATTAAAGGCATTACGGCGCAAGCCAAACCGCGGGAAAAGTCCAAAATGGCTTCCGACTTGCAGAACTGCTGGTTTTACTACCCTTCCTGTCCGCCTTCGTACCGCCCTGCCATCCACTTTGCCCGCTGAGCGATGCGCTTGCGTAAGCGGGCAGGAGCAAGCACCTCTATACCCTCGCCGTACGCCAGCAGCCGGCTTTCCAGCTCCAGGTTGTGTTGTACCAGCAGCTCCACCACTGCCCCGTCGTGATTGTGCTCCAGTACCTGTTGCGAGTGATGCAATGGCTTAGTCAGCAGGTAGGGCGCATTTTTGCGGTTGACCCGGATACGTACCCGGCGGGGGCGTGTCTTACCCTGCACCGTCACGCCAATCACATCCCGGAAGTAGCTGTTGGCATCAAAGTCGGGGGGGGTATACCGCTCTTCCGGACGGGGCAACAGCTGTTGTATCCGGTCCAGGGCCAGGGTGAAAATCGTATTTCCTGTATTGCGGCGCCCCAGCACAAACCAGCGGTTGTTGTACTCTTTCAGCAGGCAGGCATGGAAGAGAAAGCTGCCGGCCTGCCGCGCTTTGAATGACTGATACGTTAGCTCTACCACCTGCTTTTGGGTGATAGCCCGGTAGAGCGGGTCTAGAAATTCCAGCCCCTTCAAATCGTCGTTGCGCTCAAAATCTACCACCGGAGCCGACTGCCGCTGCTGCGCATACACCTGCCCTTCCAGTTTCTGCACCAGCCCGCTCAGCTGCTGGAACTGTTCAAAGCCCTGAAACTGTTTCAGTACCTGCACCGCTTCCTGTAGTTGCTGCAGGCCCTGCGGAGAGATGGGCAGCTGCATGATGGAGTAATCCGGGTCGTTATAAGTGTAGTACTTGCGCTCTTTCACCACAATGGGAGCGTTGTAGCCCAGCTTGTCACTGCGCATCATCTGAATGTCTCCCTGAATAGTGCGCCGGCTGAGTATGCGGTCTACGCCCTCGTACTCGTACAGTGCATCCGAACAGGCTTCAATAAGGTCATTCAGCGTCCAGCGGCGGTGGCGGTTGCGCAGGCAGGCATCAATAGTCTTGTACCGGATAAGAGCGTGGCGGTTTGCAGGCATGGCGAAATAGGATTGTTAAAAACTACAGGAAAAATACAGCTTTCTTTTCACTGCGCAAATAAGCTGCGCACTTCGGGTTTTTCTTTGTGTACAGAATACAAGCTTATGATACTTAGCATAACCAACCACCAGCCCGATGCCCGTCATCTGGGCTTCCTGCTCGGCAAACACCCCGACCGGGTGCAGGCCAAAGAGCTGCCTTTCGGCAAAGCGCAGGTGTTTTTTCCGGAAGCTACAGCAGAGCGTTGCACGGCCGCCCTCTGGCTGGATATCAACCCGGTGGCACTGACCCGCTCCCGGGGCAAAAGCTATGCTGCCTCTTTCCAGCTGTCGCACTACGTCAACGACCGCCCCTACACCGCTTCTTCTTTTCTGTCGGTAGCCTTGTCCAAAGTATACGGCAGCGCCCTCAATGGCAATTGCAGCGCTCACCCCGAGCTCCCGGAACAGGCGCTACCTCTGGAAGCCTGCCTCTCAGCCGTACGTGCTCCCGGCGGCGAAGTACAGATACGCCGGTACTTTGAGCCCCTGGGGTATCAGGTAGCAGCCTCCGGGGCACTGCTCGATCCGGCCTTTCCTGAATGGGGAGAAAGCCCCTACTTCCGGGTTCGGCTGTCTCATACCCTCCGGCTACAGGAGCTTTTGCAGCACCTCTACGTGCTTATTCCTGCGCTCGACAACAACAAGCACTACTACGTGGGCGAACAGGAAGTCGATAAGCTGCTGGACAAAGGCGAAGGCTGGCTGGAGTCGCATCCGGAAGCCACAGCTATTTCCGGGCGCTACCTGAAAAAGCAGCGCGCCCTGGCCCGTCAGGCCATGGAAAAACTCCGCCCGGTAGAAGAACCAACGGATGCTGCGGATGAGCAGGAAGAGAAGGAAACCGAGCTGGAGGCTCCGCTCAAGCTGCACGAGCAGCGCCACGAGCGGGTAGTGGAAGCCCTCAGGCAATTAAACGCCCGGAGCGTACTTGACCTGGGCTGCAGCTCCGGCAAATTGCTGCGCCGGCTGCTTAAAGAGCGCTTCCCGGAGCGCATCACCGGAATGGACGTGAGCCTCCGCGCTCTGGAAGTAGCTAAAAAGCGGCTCAACTGGGACACCATGGGTCCGAAGAAGCGGGAGCGGCTGCAACTGCTGCACGGCTCGCTCACCTACCGGGACCGGCGGCTGGAAGGGTACGATGCTGCAGTA
>CAJXXJ010000247.1 GCA_913062745.1 uncultured Phaeodactylibacter sp. | reverse complement strand
GAAGCCCTCCGCCGTGGCCCAGACCAGCGCCGGCATGAAGACCATGGCGAGCCCGGTCAGCGCCAGCAGGATCAGCGCGAGGCCGGCGAAAGCGTCGGACGCGAAGCCGAGCGGATCCTCGTCCGCCTCCAGCCGCGAATGAGTGACGACGGCGCATTCCTTGGCGAATCCCTCGACGTGTTCCGCTTCCTTTTGCAGGTAACTCTTGGGGATAAAAAGCGGGAAGTAGGCATTAACGTGGCCGGTCTCCTTAAACATGCGGTCGAGCTGATCGCGCATATTTTCCCAGATTGCGAATCCGGTCGGTTTAATGACCATACAGCCTTTTACCTTGGAATTGTCGGCCAGGCCGGCACGTTTTACAATATCCAGATACCACTGCGAGTAATTTTCGGAACGGTTGGTGATCGCTTTCGCCATAAAAGTTGTTTATTATAGTAAGTTGCTGGCTTTCAATGCTTTTGTTTTCAGAAAAAGTGCCCTTTACGGCCCGAAATACGGGTTTTAACACTTGTTAAAAGCTAAATTAGGCTTATTTAACAGGGTGCCAGGCCGGTTTTAAGTTGGCTTTAACTGAAAATTAGGCACAAAAGTAATAAATTCGGTGTTGTAAGAAGTAAGAGAGTCACGGTAATTACACTAAAAACAGAATGTATGAAAAGGTATAAAACATCGTCTTTGCTGATTGCGCTTTTCTTCCTTTTAGGAAGCGCTTCGGCTTGGGCACAGTACGACGACTTGTACTATGACCCGGACACAGACGACGCCTACTACGACTACAGAGGTGGCAACAGCTCTGATAACCGGGGTGGCAATAGCTATGATGACGAGTACCGCGACTTCGAGGAGGACTATGGTTATGATTATTACTATACTTCCCGGATTCGCCGATTCCATCGCCCCTATCGTGGATTTGGCTTCTTTGATCCGGTGTACATAGATTACGCATTTTATGATCCTTTCTTTAATCCAGGTTTTAACACCGTCCTGATCTACGACGATCCCTTCCGATGGAACCGATGGAACCGATGGAACCGATGGAATGCCTGGGGGCCGGCCGTCAATATCAACATCGGCTTCTGGGGCAACAGCTGGGGTAATCCCTGGGCTTTCAACCGCTGGAACAACCCCTGGGGCTTTAACCGCTGGGGCAGCCCGTGGGGTTGGGGTGGCAACGCCTGGGGCTGGAATGCCTGGACCGGCGGCGCAGCCTGGAGCAACCTGGCTTGGGGCAATCCCTGGGGTGGCGGCTTCTACTGCCCACCGACCTGGGGCAACAACATCAACTACTTCACGGTAAACAATATCGACAACAGTGCAGGGTTTGGCTCCAACCCAGGTAATGACAGAGGTTCCTACTATGGTCCGCGCACCAATGGATCTGCCGTGCGCCCGAGCGGTGTACGCCGCGATATCCCACTGGTGCAGGATGAGGAAATAAGAAATAACCCGCCGAGTACGGCTAACCGCGACCGCGCGGACCAAAACCGCAACAGTGGTGCAGTACGCGGGGTAACAGATGCGCCCAGCGTTGCCGGGTCGACTTCCAGTGAAGCGAACCGCAATGATAATGGCAAAGCACTGACTCCACGTACGGAGACGCCGAGGACGGCCTCTGGTGCACAGCCGGGTCTATATAATCAGAACCCGCAGGCAGACGAAGCGCGCAGCATGTATCCCCGCAGCCGCACCTTCGACCGCACGCAGGCGCCGAGTGTAGACCCGGGTCGCCGCACGGTGAGCTCCAGCGACAACCGCAGCTCCGCTACCCGCAGCCGCAGCACGACCAGCCGCCGGGACTACAGCCCGTCGAGCACGCGCCGCAGCTACGAGCCGCGCTCCCGTAGTTATGATTCCGGCCGTTCAAGCCGCAGTTATGACCGCGACCGCAGCTCACAGCCCAGCCGCTCCTACGACCGGAGCAGCCGCACGCGCAGCTCCGACAGCTATAACCGGAGTAACAGAAGCTCACGGAGCTACAGCCCGAGCAGCAGATCTAACCGCAGCAGCCGGAGCTACAGCCCGAGCAGCGGGTCCAGCCGCTCAAGTGGTTCTTATAACCGCAGTAGCCGGAGTTCCAGCAGAAGCTTTAGCCCGAGCAGAAGTTCGGGAAGCTCCCGCAGCTACTCCAGCGGCTCCCGCAGCAGCTCTTCCCGCAGCAGCGGAAGCAGCCGGTCGAGCAGCCCGAGCCGTAGCCGGGGCAACTAATTAATATACATCGATTAGAAGATGGGGAGGGTGGACGTGTACAGCATATCCACCCTCTTTTTTTGTCCTGCTAATTCCTTTCCAAACCTAAAAACAGATAGTCAATATGCTGAACAAAATAAGCTTCCTACTCTGCATGGCCCTGCTCGGAAGCTGGGCGATGCAGGCACAAACCTTTTCCGACGCGCTTCGCTACTCTAATTTTCAAATCGGCGGCACTGCCCGCTCAATGGGTGCCGGCAGTGCCATGGGGGCACTGGGCTCTGATTTCTCTGTGCTCAGCACTAACCCGGCGGGCCTGGCCTGGTACCGGGGTTCCCGCTTCGTCGCTTCTCCCACCTTTTTCAACGCCCGTACAGAATCCACTCTTCTGAACGGGGATGACAATCCGACGATCGAGCAGAACAGCTCCAACTTCAACTTCAATTCCTTCGGCCTTATCATCGCTTCTCCTGCGCGCAATGGCGACTGGAAGGCGATCAACGTTGGCATCGGCCTGAACCGGCTGGGAAATTTCAACGAGGATTTTTTCTTTGAGGGCACCTCCCAGGGGTCAATCGTCAACCGGTTTCAGGATCAGGCGAACGGGCCGAACGGGATTTCCGATTTTGAGAGCGGCCTGGCCATCGACGTGGGAGCGCTCTATGACCTGGAGCCGCAGGACGGGCTGTACGAGTCTGACTTTGAGCTGGCACCGGACGCACCGGTTTTTCGCAGCCAGGAAGTAATCAGCCAGGGAGCCATCAATGAACTGGTCTTTTCTGTAGCCGGCAATTATAAAGAGCGGCTTATGGTGGGAGCTACCATCGGAGTGCCTTTCTTCCGCTACGAAGTGAATAAAACCTATCGCGAAGAAGACCGGGGAGAAGGACTGGATGGGAACGTGCCTTTCTTCAATGCGCTGTCGTACAATGAGCAAATCCTGACCACAGGCACGGGTGTTAACCTGAAACTCGGCATGGTCGTCCGGGCTTCGCAGGCAGTAAGGATTGGTGCGGCCGTGCATACGCCCACCGCGGTGCGCCTGAACGACGACTTCACGGCCAGTATGGGGTACAGTTTTACAGACAATAACGGTACGCAGGACTTTGATGCCGAATCACCGGAAGGCAGCTTTAACTACCGGCTGCGTACGCCCTGGCGCTTCATCGGCAGTGCCGGTTTTATCATTCAGAAATCCGGCTTCCTGTCAATCGAAGTAGAGCAGGTCAATTTTGGGAACAACACCTTTGAGTACGATGGCTTTTCCGGGGCGGAGCGGGAAGTCAATACGGCAATCAACAATGAGCTGAGCAGCTCCTGGAATCTACGGCTGGGCGGCGAGTACGCTTACGAAGCCTTTCGCTTCCGCGCGGGATACGGCCTGCAGCAGTCGCCACTGGTGGGAGATGATACTTTCAACAGCACGATAAGTGGAGGCGTGGGCATCCGGGGTAAATCTTACTTCGTAGACCTGGCGTACCGCCGCTGGAGCAGGGAAACTTTGTATACGCCTTATTTGCCTGCCCTGGAAAATCAAGAGCAGATTGTAGATATCCAATCTAATCTCGGACAGCTGGTTGCGACAGTTGGATTTATCTTCTGAGCAAAAAACTTAGCAGTCGGTTTGGTGTTTGCCATTGAGTACGCATAGGAGCGGAGGCTTCTATGCGTACTGCATATATAAATGTCACCTAATGGATTCACTAACACAATTGACGCTGGGCGCTGCAGTCGGAGAAGCAGTACTGGGCAAAAAGGCTGGCAACCGGGCAATGCTGTGGGGCGCGATCGGCGGTACTATTCCTGACCTCGATGTATTTGCCAATGTAGCTACGGATGAGATTAGCGCACTGGCTTTTCACCGGGCAATAACCCATTCTTTTGCGTTTGCGGTCATCGCCCCTCTGATCATGGGCTGGGCAGTACATCGGCTTTACGCCAAAAGGCAGTTCGGGCCTGCACTGGGTTTATCCGCGCTGGCTATTTTCAGCCTCGTAGGGCTGGGGTCGCTGGGCGTGCCGATACCGGTAACGGAAATACCCAAGGTAGCGGGGGCTGTGACGGTGGCGATTATGTTCTTTCCTGCTATTGTGTATGGTTACCGGCAGCTGCGGAAGCGGGATGCATGGGCGGGGGCGAGCCGGGCGCAGTGGAGCTGGCTGTTCTTTTGGTCCATCTTTACCCATCCGCTTCTGGATGCCTGCACGACTTACGGCACTCAGTTGTTTCAGCCCTTTGCCGATTACCGCGTGGCATTCAATAACATCTCGGTGGCCGACCCGCTATACACGATGCCCTTCCTGCTGCTGGTGATCGCTGCTTTGATTGCCGGCCGCAAACGGCCCCGCCTTCGCTTTTGGCTCAACACTTCCGGGCTGATCATCAGCAGTGCGTACCTGTTGTTCACCTTTTACAATAAAGTACACGTCCACCGCGTCTTCCGGGAATCACTGGACCGGCAGGAGGTAGTGTATCACCGGTTTATGACCGCGCCTACTATTTTGAATAACCTGCTGTGGCAGGGGATCGCGGAGGGGGATACGGCTTTTTACCACGGTATGTACTCGTTACTGGATGAAGAGGAGCGGGTGACTTCTTTTACGGTCATTCCCAAAAACCACGATTTGTTGCCGCCACCGCCCTACTCGCGCGACCTGGAAACGCTGATGTGGTTTTCGGACGGCTACTTCAGCATACTGCCCCGGGAAGCCGGTGGGCTTCAGTACAATGATTTGCGGTTTGGTTCTCTGAAACAGTCTTTTGACGACCCCTCTGACTTTGTGTTCCACTTTGTGCTGGAGCAGGATGAAGCAGGAAAGTGGCGTGCCCGCCAAAGCCGTGAACAGCCACGGGATGCAGATCAGGCCCTCCGCAACTTATGGAATCGCATGATGGGGATCAATAATCAGGAAGCAAAGCGTTAGAAGAAAAGGCTTTGTCTACAGCAACCCTGCCCTTTGAATCTCAGCCCTCAGCTTTTGGTAGTCGCTATCCGGCAGCTGCGTGAGCGGGATGCGCACTTCCTTGCTGCATAAGCCCAGCATGTCGAGCACGGCTTTAACGCCCGCCGGGTTGCCGTGTGCGTAGAGGTGTGGGTGGATATCGTGCAGCAGTTCATTGAGCTCGCGCGCCTCTGTAAAGTTGCCTTGCATCGCGTAGCGTACCATACCGGAGAATTCTTTGGGGAAGGCATTGGCGATGACAGAGATGACGCCGGTGCCCCCGCAGGCAAGAATGGGATAAGTGAGCGGGTCTTCACCGGACCACACCTGAAATCGGCCCGGTTTTTCCTTAATGATTTTGATGGCCTGCGCAATATCGCCGGAGGCTTCTTTCACTGCCAGGAATTTATCGCTGGCGTGAGCGAGGCGTATGGTAGTCTCTGCCTCGATATTGGAGCTTGTGCGCCCCGGTACGTTATAGATGATGATGGGCAGAGGCGAGACTTCCGCCAGTGCCATATAATGAGCAAAGATGCCGTCCTGTGAAGGTTTGATGTAGGCCGGGCTGCTTGACATGATGGCACTGAAGCCGTCGAAGTTATAGTCCTTAATTACATTGACCAGCCGCTGCGTGTAGTTGCCACCGAACAGGCCGGCTACGACCGGCACGCGCCCGGCTACCTTCTCCAGCGTAAAATCCAGTACCTGCCGGCACTCTTCAGCGCTTTGGTTGGTGGCTTCTCCGGTGGTGCCCAGTGACACGATAAAGTCTACACCACCTTCGATGACGTAGTTGATCATTCGCTCCAGTGCCGGGAAGTCGATTGCTTTATCGCGGAACGGTGTGACGAGTGCAACGCCGGTACCACTAAGTTTAGGCTGGTTCATGTGTGGTGTTGGTTTTTCCTAACAAGGACTCCATTTGATCGATGAAGGCCGACAGCCCTGCGGATTCGGGGGCGTCGATCATCAAGTCGTAAGCATAGGTAAAATCTGAGGAAGAAGGGCCGACTCTGAGTTTGGCGGAAGCCAGCGCGCAGATATAAGCCATAG
>CAJXXJ010000246.1 GCA_913062745.1 uncultured Phaeodactylibacter sp. | reverse complement strand
GGCCCGAACGCGGATGGCCTGCCTTATACGGCGATTCCGCGCCCGATCGTAGACCGCGACCTGAATGCCTCGTACGGCGACGGAGCCGTCATCACCCGCCTCGATGGTATTGGCACCGGCGAGAACTTCCTGGACATCAGCGCCGAGACCCGCGCGCGCATCGAGAATGAAGTCATTGCCGGCGGCGGCGAGTTCAATGGTGAGATCACCTACGCTCCTGGCCGTGGCCCGGTCGAGATCCTGGTTTTCAACCCGCTTGACGTGCGGGACGGCAATTACGAGCTGCAATTCATCGATGAAGACCTGAGCGATGAGCGCCTGGAGCGCGAAGCGCGCTGGGTACTGCGTGATCAGGAGCAGCCGGATGTGGAGATATTCTCTGCTCAGACGATCGAGAAGCTGAACGAGCAAATTATTAAGGAGTTTGGCTTTGCTGTGGTGATCGGCCAGGTGCCGGAGCCGGGCACGAACGAGACAAACGCCAACGGCTACATCGGAGCGGAAGTGGAGTATGCAGAAGGCGAAGCGGCCCGCGAATGGCTGGGCTTCGTGCCGGAAGGCTTCAACCCGTTCCCAACGTTCGATTTTGATGACGACGCATTTGACTACCTGTCTACACAGCCGGGTGAGCGCGATGACGACCTGGACCAGAACCTGGGGCTGACGCAGTTTGGGCAGACACCGTTCATGCCGTACTACCTGCTGGACTTCCGTTCCCGCTCTGAGTTTGACCAGCCGTACATCAGCCCGGTGTATAACGAAAGCGCCAACCCGAGCGAGTTTGTGCGCAACGAAAGCAGCCTGGCGGACCTGAACAACGTGGATATCGTCCTTACGCCGAACAAAGACCTCTGGAGCCGCTGCGTGGTGGTAGAGAGCGCCAACCGCTACTACGGCAACGTGCCTGCCCTGGAGACAGTAGGTGATGCCGAGCAGTTTGACCTGCGCGCCTCCCCCTCCGTAACGAAAGAAGCGGACGAGAATGGCTTGCCGATAGTAGACAATGACGAAGGCCGCCTTGGCTTCGGCTGGTTCCCGGGTTACGCTATAGACGTGGAAACTGGAAAGCGCCTGAATATCTTCTTCGGCGAGAACTCCGTATACGGAAACGGCAACTTCCCGGATGAATACTACGCCGATGGCGGTGGCCGCGGCGCGGATATGATGTTCAACCCGAGCAGCCAGATTATCCTGCAGGATGTACTGGCCAATGCCGGACCGGGTGAGCGTATCCTGCCGGACATCTATTACGCAGGCGGCCAGCACATGGTATACGTGACCCGCCAGGAGTACGATGGTTGTGAGCGCCTGTACACTGCCTTCAACGGCCCGTCCTTCCTGAAGGCTACCGGCCTGGTGAACGTGACCTGGGCAGGCCTGCTGCTGCCGGCGAACAACAACCAGATGACTTCTTACGCAGACGGTCTTATCCCGTCTGAAGTTCGGATCAAGATGCGCGTCACGAACCCTTATCAGGTTGAAGTGGACAACAAAGACCTGGATGGTGACCAGCGCACGGGCACCGGTGCCAACAACTACCACCCGCTGTATCAGTTTACGCTGGAAGGCCTGCAGGCTGACGAGCTGACTGCTGAAGGCGTGGAGGATGCACTGGACCAAATCCTGGTAGTGCCGAACCCGTACTACGGATTCTCAGAGTATGAGACTTCACAGTTTACGGATATCGTCAAGATTACCAACCTGCCGGCTGAGTGTACGGTAACGATTTATACCCTTGAGGGCAAGTTCATCCGCCAGTATCAGCGCGATGAGGAAGGCATGGTGCCGGAAGGCAACAGCCGTGCCGTAGAGCGTGCACAGATCAACCCGGCACTGGAATGGGACCTGCGCAACAGCAGGGGCATCCCGGTAGCGAGCGGTGTTTACCTGATCCACGTATCTGCGCCTGGCCTTGGCGAGCGCACGATCAAGTGGTTCGGTATTGCGCGTCAGTTCGACCCGTCCGGGCTGTAAAACGATAACTGTCAGAGCGTGTGGGAAGCAGCCGGCTCACCAGCAGCTGCTTCCCGCCCTCTTCATTTATTGGCAGGATTCATTTAAAAAAAAAGTAAGGCAGCACAGCTTGCCTTCAAAAATAGAAGTATGAATAAGATTATTACCCTTTTGCTCATCCTCGGTCTTGGCATAGGGGCCGTACAAACTGCGACTGCCGGTAACCCGGATCGTCAGGGCGAGGCAGGAGCTGCACAACTGCTGCTCAACCCCTGGGCACAATCTGCAGGATTGCACTCCATGAATACCTCTTTCGTTACCGGGGTGGAGGCTATGCGCGTCAACGTGGCTGGCCTTTCCCGGATCACCAAAACACAGGTATCGCTCGGCTACGCCCGTTACCTGGAAGGTACGGACATCAACCTGAACGGCCTCGGCGTGTCTCAAAAAGTAGGCAAGTCCGGCGCTATCGGTATCAGCCTCATGGCGATGGATTTCGGCGACATCCGTGTGACCACTACGGATCAGCCCGGTGGTACAGGTGCTACCTTCTCGCCGACTTTCTTCAATATCGGTTTTGGCTACGCCCATACTTTCGAAAACAAGATCTCAGTAGGTATCCTGTTCCGTGGTGTCTCTGAGTCTATCGCTGACGTAAATGCCTTTGGCTTTGCCATCGACGCAGGCGTACAGTATGTGACCGGCGAAAACGACAACTTCAAGTTCGGTATTTCTTTGCGTAACATCGGCTCCCGTATGGAGTACGGCGGAGAGGGCCTCACTACCCAAGGGCCGGCACCCGATGGCGACGATTACGAGCTGACCTTCAATCAGCGTGCGTCTGACTTCGAGCTGCCCTCTATGCTGAACATTGGCCTGTCTTACGACTTCCTGATCTCCGGTGGTGTACACCGTATCACGCCGCTCGCTAACTTCACCTCCAACTCCTTCTCGCAGGATCAGATTGGTGCTGGTATCGAGTATTCGCTGAAGGACCTCTTCATGCTGCGTGCTGCGTACCGCTACGAGTTTGGTACCGGAGATGCAGATACCTTTGATGACCCGATCTATACGGGCCTGAGCGCTGGCGCAACTATTGCTGTGCCGCTTGGCAAAGACGAAGAAGGCCGTAAAGCTTCCCGCTTTGCGATCGACTACAGCTACCGGGACACTCGCGTATGGAACGGCACCCACAATTTGGGGATCCGTATCGGTATCTAAATTGGTCCGGCTGCGTGGATTCCTGATTTGATTCGCGCAGACGCTTGATAGTTTCAGCTATATTTGTTACTTTTGTTTTAATAACCAGAAGGCAAGAACGTTTTCACCGCGTGTGTGAGAGCGTTCTTGCCTTTTAGTGTGGAGCACAGGAAGGACGATAAAGCGGGCTCAAACTACGCCCGTCTGTACCATCGCCTTCTCGCTGTACGGATGGGGATCGAGTTACCAAAAGCCCCCGCTGTATCGGCAGCGCTTCCGCTACCGCCTTTTTCACCACTCCTCTTACCGGTTTGGAGTCATTCTGAGCAAGCTGGCCCGTTTGCTTCGGTAACGGTTTACGCTTACATGGGATACCCGGATGCCGGGAAGAGCAGCAGGCGGATGGATGAAGGCAGACAGGCGGGCAGGAAAGAAAGCATAAAATACCGCTTTCGTGTGCTGCCGGGCCTGCTCTGATTATTAAAGCTAAAACACTATTGTGTATGCCTGACATTAATTATTTGACACCTGAAGGGTATAAGAAGCTCAAGAGTGAGCTCGAAGAATTGAAGACTACCGGCCGCTCTGAGGCTGCTGCTGCTATTGCGGAAGCCCGCGAAAAGGGAGACCTTTCGGAAAACGCAGAGTATGATGCGGCCAAGGACGCACAGGGCATGCTGGAGCTGCGCATCAACGAACTGGAGAAAACCCTCGCCAACGCACGGGTGCTGGACGCAAGTCAGCTCGACACTTCCAAAGTGACGGTGCTTTCTGATGTCACCATCAAGAATGTCAAAACCGGCAAACAGATGAAGTACAAGCTGGTCTCTGAATCGGAAGCGGACGCCAAAGCGCGCAAAATTTCCGTTAGCTCCCCAATTGGGAAGGGCTTGCTCGGTAAAGAGGTTGGCGAAATCGCTGTGGTGCAAACTCCACGCGGCGATATTGAATTCGAAATCATGGACATCTCAATCAGCTAAGCACTATGGCTTCTATTTTCACCAAGATCGTCCGGGGCGAAATTCCATCCTACAAAATCGCCGAAGACGACCACTACTATGCTTTTCTGGATATCCGGCCGCTGGCCAAAGGGCATACCCTGGTCATCCCCAAGGAGGAGACCGACTATCTCTTCGACCTGGAGGACGATGCGCTGTCCGGCCTCATGGTTTTCGCTAAGAAAGTAGCCCGGGCTATTGACAAAGCTGTAGACTGTAAACGAGTGGGAGTGCTGGTAGTGGGCACGGAAGTGCCGCATGCGCACGTGCATCTGGTGCCCTTTCAGCGGGAAAAGCAGATGAATATCACCTCAGCGCCACTGAGCCTGAGCAAAGAAGAAATGGAAGCGACTGCCAAAGCGATACGGGAACAGCTGTAACAACTTTTAGTTACGGAAACGGGTCAAGGGTGCTTTCTCTGCGGAGGAGTGCCCTTGATGCGTATTGGGGCCCTGCCTCCCTAACTCAGGCTTTCCGCCCCGGGTTATCTTTCAGGTAACTGCCCCAGTCATTATAGCGCTTTTTGCCGTTGAGCACCGAGCCTGACTGGTAGAAGTGGCAGACTGCAGTAGCCAGCGCATCAGTCGCATCGAGGTAGTAATCAGCGACTTTAAAATTGAGGATATTACTGAGCATAGCTGCCACCTGCTCTTTGCTGGCGTTGCCCTTTCCGGTAACGGACTGCTTGATTTTGCGGGGAGAATACTCGGTAATACCTACGCCCTTTGTCATAGCAGCGGCAATAGCTACCCCCTGCGCGCGCCCCAGCTTGAGCATAGACTGCGGATTTTTGGCATAAAAGGGGGCTTCAATCGCCATTTCGCGCGGCTGATAAGTTTTGATGATGCTCTGCAGCCGCTCAAAAATGTGCTGCAGCTTTTCCTGATGCGTCTCAAACTTGCCGGGATAGATGACGCCCATATCGCAGAGCGACATCTTTTTGCCCGTGATGTCAATCAGGGCATAGCCGAGTACATTGGTGCCCGGGTCTACTCCCATCAGCCGGTAATGGTCTTGTTTTGCCAAAGGATAGGGATTAAAATGCGTACTTTGCCGGCGGCGAAATACCACCATGCCTCAAAGTAAGGGATATTGCGTCAGAAAACAAATGCTTTGAACGGTTTTGTTGGTGTTTTATAAACCGTTTTATGAAATTCCGCATCTCAAAAGCCCACCGGGCTGCAATCGACATTTTGTTTAAGCTGGCCGTAGTGGCTGGCCTGTCCTGGCTGTTGTACACGGAGCTGTACGGGCAGGCAGATGCGGCTGCTTTCTGGCACCTCATTCAGCAGCAGTGGGGCAGCCGGCAACAGTACTACCTTTGGTTGGTAGCCGGGCTCATGCCGCTCAACTGGGGCCTGGAGGCCCAAAAGTGGCGGGTGCTGCTCCGGCCTTTCTGGCGGATCGGCATCTGGCGGGCGCTGCGGGCGGTCACCTCCGGCGTGGTGCTTTCACTGTTTACTCCAAATCGTGTAGGCGATTACGGCGGCCGTGTGCTGGCGGTGCCACCGGCGCGCAACTGGCAGGCTGTATTGGCTACGCTCGCCGGCAATATCGCCCAGCTTATCGCTCTGCTCACCGGCGGCCTGATCGGGATGGCCTGGTACCTGCAGTCACAGGATGCACTGCCGTCGCTCATGCTGAGCGGCCTGTGGTGGCTGGTGCTGCTGGCGCTGGCTGCCCTGTACCTGCTATTCCTGAACCTGCAATGGCTCAGCATACCGCTGCGCTACTCCGCCTGGCTGCGAAAGCGGCTCCAACCGCTGCTGCAGCTGGAGCAGTTTCAAACCACCCGCCTGCTGCAGGGGCTGCTGCTCGCCCTGCTACGGTACAGCGTCTACTGTCTGCAGTATTACTTTATCCTTCGTTTTTTTGGCATTAATGCCCCCCTCGGGGCAGCGTTGAGCGGCATTGCAACGATATTTCTGGTGCAGGCCAGCGTGCCACTGCCGCCGCTGGCAGCACTACTGGCCAGGGGAGAGGCAGCATTGATCGTTTGGGCCCCTTACAGCGACGGCCAAATTGCTATACTGGCCGCTA
>CAJXXJ010000245.1 GCA_913062745.1 uncultured Phaeodactylibacter sp. | reverse complement strand
GGAATACTTCGAAACCATCCAATCCCTTTCCCCCACCGCCGTCCACCTTATGGGCGAGATGACCTTCACCTTCGCCCTGGTACAAAAGCTAAAGGCCGCAGGTATCCCCTGCGTGGCCTCCACCTCCCACCGTAAAGTCGAAGAGCGCGATGGCAAGAAGATCGTGCAATTCGAATTCGTTCAGTTTAGACCCTACTGATTATGGCAACTCTGCAACTCACCCCTCACCAAAATGAAGCATTTCAAAAATTAAAAGACTTCACCACCGCGCCGGGCAGCCGGGCTTTTGTCCTGCGCGGCTACGCCGGCACGGGCAAGACCACCCTGCTGGGGCAGTATGCCGCCTGGCTGGAAGCACAGGGTATGAAGCCTATACTTTTGGCCACTACCGGGCGGGCAGCGAAGGTGCTGGCAGGAAAGACCGGACGCGATGCAGCTACTATCCATTCCTGCGTTTATCAGTTTGATGAGTTGGAGGAAAGCGGAGAAAAAGGTGCACAGCTGGCTCTGCAGTTCGACATCCGGCCGCAGCCTTTCTTTGAGGAGCCGCCGGTGTATATTGTAGACGAAGCATCTATGATCCCCAATACTGCTACTACGGGCGGGCAGGTCGCTACCTTCGGTTCCGGGCATCTGCTGGTGGATTTTCTGGAGTTCACCAAAGGGCGGCGCGTAGTATTTGTGGGCGACCCCTGTCAGCTGCCGCCGGTGAGCGAGGAGACCTTCTCGCCGGCGCTGAGCCCTCGCTATCTGCGAGATCAGTACAAGGTTGCCGTCCAATATGCGGAGCTGAGCGAGATTATACGGCAGGGTACAGACTCTGAAATCCTGAGGCTGGCCGGGCGCTTTCGTTCGGATATTATTGCCAACAATTATGTCAAGTGGCCCAAAGTAATGGCGCCGGCCGGCCTGCAGGCGCATCTGTATCCCAATGAGCATGAGCTGGTGCAGGCTTACCTGAAGCATTTGCGCAAAAAAGAATACAGCGAAGCGCTGATGATTACGAATGCAAACGGGCATTGCCGCCGGCTCAACCACAAGCTGCGCATGACGCTGATGGGCAATAAAAACCTGGCAGAGGGGGAACTGCTGATGGTGGTTCAAAACAGCTACTACGTGCCGCTGACGAATGGCGATCAGGTGATCGTGCGGAAGGTCCGTCCGGCAGGCAGGCAGGCGGGCTTCAACTTCCTGGAAGTGGAACTGGAGGATATTGGCGGCAATAAACGCTACAAAACCCTGATGATCCGGGAGCTCCTGTACAACAACTATGCTGGCTTGCAACCGGAGGAGAGCCGAAAACTATTGATAGACTTCGATCAAAGAATGCGGAAACAGGGCGTTAAACGCAAAACAGAAGCATACCAAAAGGCGATGCGCAACGATCCTTACCTCAATGCGCTACGGGCTAAATTCGGGTATGTGATTACCTGCCACAAAGCTCAGGGTGGGGAATGGCCTAATGTATACCTGAATGTCCAAAAGTCGGTCTTTGTGCAACAGCGCAATGCGCTTTACCGGTGGTTTTATACGGCATTAACCAGAGCGAGCGATAACCTCTACCTCAACGATAACTTCTGGATTGAGGGTTTTAACAGGCGACAGCCTAAGGTTGCTGCTCAGCAGTTTAGGAAAAGCCAAATGAGAAATAAGAAATTGGGAAATAAGAAATAAGAAGTATTTCCTACAGCATAAATCTTAAAGCTATGAGCGATGGAGGGCTACAGCAACGTACGAAGCAGTTTACGTTGGATGTGATACGGTTTGTGCAGGCGTTGCCGAACCAGAAGGTGTACTGGGTGATTTGGGATCAGTTGCTTCGCTCCGGTACTTCGGTGGGGGCAAATACCCGGGCGGCGCACCGTGGGCGCAGCAAGCGGGAGTATGCGGCTAAAATAGGGATTGTACTGGAAGAGGCTGATGAAAGCTTGTTTTGGCTGGAGATACTGGAGGAAGGCGGGCACTGCCCGGAAGCACTTTTGGAAGATTTGAAAAAGCTATACGCAATACGAAGTGGTTTGCGACATCGGAGCAAGCCACTTCTCAGCGTAAATGCTGATATTAAGTAGGTTTGCTGTGGCAAACCACTTAATCGTCAGTATAA
The DNA here is from genome assembly GCA_913062745.1 of uncultured Phaeodactylibacter sp. GTDB lineage: Bacteria > Bacteroidota > Bacteroidia > Chitinophagales > Saprospiraceae > Phaeodactylibacter. The sequence continues at coordinate 4,098 of CAJXXJ010000245.1, read as the reverse complement.
AACAGGAAGCAAACGAGCTGACTGCCATATTTGCTACCATACCGACGACGAAGTAGTTTGGGATCAAACATGACTTCGTGTCGGCATATACTCGTGCGTCGGGTTTGTGCCTTACGCCCAAACCTCTCCGTTCCGAGTATAGCGGCTAAAGCATAATGGATTATGGCGACACCACGCAGCGTAGCATTTTACACTTTGGGCTGTAAGCTCAACTACTCGGAGACCTCCTCTATCGGCAGGCTGTTCGAAGACGCGGGCTATTCCGAAGTGGGCTTCCGGGACGGAGCGAATATTTATGTGATCAACACCTGTTCGGTAACGGACTTTGCAGATAAGAAGTGCCGGCAGATCGTGCGCCGTGCGCTGAAGTATTCGCCGGATGCGAAAATTATCGTGGTCGGCTGCTATGCGCAGCTCAAACCTCAGGAAATTGCAGACATTGACGGCGTAGACCTGGTGCTGGGCGCGGCTGAAAAATTCCGCATACTCGACTTTGTGGAGGAGCTCAGCAAAGCTCCCGGCAAGGGAATGGTACGCGCCGGGGAAGTAAAGGAAGCCAATGAGTTTGTAAATGCGTTCTCCTTTGGCGACCGCACGCGCTCTTTCCTGAAAGTACAGGATGGGTGTGACTATAAGTGTACTTTTTGCACTATACCGCTTGCACGGGGGCGCAGCCGTAGCGATACGGTGGAAAATGTGGTGGCCAACGCTAACCGTATCGCAGAAATGGGCGTACGCGAAATTGTGCTGACCGGCGTCAATATCGGTGATTTTGGCAATGGTACAGAGGTTATCGAAGGCGTTCGCCCGAAGAAGGAGGCCATGTTTATTGATCTCATACGGGAGTTGGACCAGGTGGAAGGCATTGACCGCTTCCGCATTTCCTCTATTGAGCCCAACCTGTGCACGGATGAAGTGATTGAATTCGTGGCGCAGTCCCGGAGGTTTGTGCCTCACTTCCACATGCCGCTGCAGTCGGGCAACAACAAGCAGCTGCGGGAGATGCGCCGGCGCTACAAGCGGGAGCTCTATGCCGACCGGGTCGCCAAGATCAAAGCCCTGATGCCGCACTGCTGCATCGGTGTGGATGTAATCGTCGGCTTCCCGGGAGAGACGGAGGAAGACTTTTTGGAGACCTACCGCTTCCTGAACGAGCTGGATATTTCTTACCTGCACGTATTCACCTACAGCGAGCGGCCGAATACGCCGGCCTACGAGCGCGATGATCAGGTGGATATGGAGGAGCGCCGCCGCCGCAATAAAATGCTGACCATACTGAGTGAAAAGAAGCGCCGCTATTTCTACGAGCAGTACCTGGGCGACCGCCGGGAAGTCCTGTTCGAGCAGAGCAAAGAGCCGGGGAAAATGTCTGGCTTCACCGACAATTATATCCGGGTGGAGCTGCCGTTGCAGGAGGAGCTGCTCAATACGTTGTCTACGGTGCAGCTACAGCAAATCAACGAAGCCGGGCTGATACAGGCAGCGCTGATGAGGGAGTCGGTGGCCTGAGGGGGATCTTTTATTTTAGCTTTATCTTGTTTTGAAAAGGACTTGCTGCTGTACTTGCTGTGCTGTAGTTACTTCTATCAGGTACCAGCCGTCTGACCAGCTCCCGGGTATAGCCACGGAATATTGGCGCAAGCCGGCTGCCAGCCATTCCGCATGCAGCATCTGGCCGCTGCCGTGGTACAAGCTGAGTTTTGCCGCTTCTCTCAGCGGCGCTTCCAATTCCAGTGTGAGCTGATTTTGAAAAGGGTTGGGAAATACTCGTAGACCTGAATGGCCTGCGGCTGGAGCAGCGGTGGAAGTCGTGCTGCAGCCTCGCTGAAACGGCTCGAAAAACCGCCACAGCTCAACACTTGCGTGAATGTCTTCATTGGTTTCGCCAAGCAAAGGTTCGATGAGCGGGTTTTCCACTCCCGCCCAGGTATGGCCTGCCCCGATCAGACGCAGCAGCCGGACCGATTCTCCGCAGGCACAGCCGGGGTAGTCCAGTTGTTCCACCGTAGAATTGTCATCGGGCACGAGGTCGGGCAATTGGGTGAGTACGGGTGCTTGCTCGCAATCGTTCTGCCGCGCCCAGTACTGCACGGCCGTATCTACCGGCACTATCAACTCTACATTAGCATTCATAAAGCCGCCCTCGTAGGGCACGAATGGGTCTTCCGTGCCGGCTACAAATATCATGGGCAGGGGGTGTTCGGGTGCGCAGGAGGAGAACAGCCCTTCTCCCATAGAGCACCCCAGGCTGCCTGCTGCTGCAAACCGACCACCGATTTCACAGGCCAGCCGCTGCGTCATAAAGCCGCCGTTGGAGAAGCCGCATACGTAGATCCGTTCCTGATCGATTGCGTAGTTTGCCGTAAGCACATCCAGCAGCAGCTCTACAAAGCCTACATCGTCTATTCCTTCCTCATCCGCTACCGTGCCCCGGCCGTCAGCCCAGGCGTAGCCGTTTCCGCTCGCTGCAAATCCCTGCGGATACACAGCGATAAAGCTGGCCGTGTCGGCTACCGGGTTCATTTGGGTGAAGTTCTGAACGGTACCGGAATTGCCGCCACCGCCGTGCAGCACAAGGACAGCTGGCAAAGGAGTGTTCGCTTCGTAGTTTGGTGGCAGCCGCAGGGTATAGCTGCGCTCCAGGCTATTATGGAAAATGGTTTCGGTAATGTTTTGCTGGGAAAAAACAGTACGGGCAAAGAAGAAAAGAAGGAGCAGCAAAGTGGAACGAGCCATATACAGTTACTTTCTCGTAAGACCGCCACTAAGGAGAGAGGTTTAATGAACGCTGCCGGATTATTCGTAAAATAACCCGGCAGCATCGCCCGTACTCAGAAAAAAAATAGCTTTCTATCCCTTCACCCAGCTCGTCCCCTCCTTACTATCCTTCAGCACGATATCAAGTTCCTTAAGGGTATCGCGGATTTTATCGGAAGTAGCCCAGTCTTTATTCGCACGGGCCTGAGCGCGGATATCGATGATTAGCTCCATCAGGCCATCGAGCGGGCTGTCGCCGTTGCCTTCTGCAGCCATTTCATCCTGCAGGCCAAGCACCATATAAATATAATCATGGAAAGTCTGCTTCAGCTGCTCCAGCGTTTCGGGCGTAGTCTCACTGAGCTGAAGATGGCCTGCCTTAAGGCTATTGACTTTGGTGACCAGCTCAAAGAGGACCGCCAGCGCTTTGGGCGTGTTGAAATCGTCGTCCATCTCTGCTTTTACCTGCTGCATCAACTGCCGCAGTTCAGCGTCCAGCTCACCGGCATTTCCTTTGCCCGGGTGCTGCATCCCCTGCAGCAGCTTATTGCCTTCCATCAGGCGGCGGTAGCCTTTTTCAGCAGCCTGCAGTGCGTCATCCGTCAGGTCGAGGGTACTGCGGTAGTGCGACTGCAGCATGAAGAAACGGATGACCATCGGGCTGTACCCTTTGCTGATGTGAGGGCTTTCGCCCGAAAACAGCTGCTGCGGCGTAATCGTATTGCCATCGCTCTTCGCCATCTTGCGGCCGTTCATAAGCAGCATATTGCCGTGCAGCCAGTAGTTGGCCGGCGCGCAGCCGCAAGCGCCGAAGTTTTGTGCCACTTCGTTCTCGTGGTGCGGGAATTTTAGGTCATTGCCGCCCCCGTGGATGTCAAAGGTCTTGCCCAGATACTTAGTGCTCATCGCCGAGCACTCCAGGTGCCAGCCCGGAAAGCCTTCCGACCAGTCCGATTCCCAGCGCATGATGTGTTTGGGGTCCGCTTTGATCCAGATGGCAAAATCAGAGGGGTGGCGTTTCTCGTCTTGATTCTTAAGGTTGTCCCGGGATTCCGCCATCAGGTCCTCGATCACGCGGCCGGAAAGCTTTCCGTACACCTCGTTTTCTTTAGCGAATTTCACGGTATCAAAGTACACGGAGCCATTGGACTCGTATGCATAGCCATTGTTCAGGATAGCCTTTACCATATTGATCTGTTCCAGGATGTGCCCGGTGGCCCGCGGCTCGATACTCGGCTGCTGATTGTTAAAAATGCGCATCATGGCGTGGAAGCCATTCGTATAGTGCTGCACGATCTCCATCGGCTCCCGCTTCTCCAGCCGTGCCTTTTTGGAGATTTT
>CAJXXJ010000244.1 GCA_913062745.1 uncultured Phaeodactylibacter sp. | reverse complement strand
GCCGCATTTGGGTATACGACCCGGTACTCGACACCAACTACGTATGGATTGAAGGCGGGCCGGACTGGGATCAGGAAGTGAGCCCGTCTGAGGCGGACTACTTTGAGAAGCACATGTCTAACCCGGACGGCCTGAACGTGATGACGATCGACGGCGAGTCTTTCCTCGTTATCTGCGAAGACCTGAACGGTACTTCTTACGGCCGTACACCGGCTGGTGTGAGCAACCGCACTTGCGAACTGTGGCTGCTGGACCTGCGCATCGAGAACCCGACTGTTGATGACCTCATCCGTATCTCCGCAACGCCGGCTGGTGCAGAAATCACCGGCGCTATGCCGACTCCGGACGGCAAGTCGCTGCTGGTAAACTCTCAGCACCCGAACTCTACCAACCCTTTCCCTTTCAACCACTCTCTGACTTTCGCGATCCACGGATTTGACAACGTAGCGATCACGGACCTGCAGGAGCCGGAAGTAGAAGGCGAAGGCTTCAAGGTGTTCCCGAACCCGACTACCCGCATGGTATACATGAATCAGTCTATGGACGTAGCGATCTACGACATCAACGGACAGCGCCTGAGCGTATTCCGCAACGTAAGCCAGGTGGATGTTTCTGACCTGCCGGCTGGCACCTACTTCCTGCAGTCTGAGGCTGGCGAAGTGAAGAAGCTGATCGTGCAGTAAGCTTAACACGCGATAATCTTCCTTTTTAATAATACCCCGGCGGCAGGCATTGGCCTGCCGCCATTTCTACCTTTTTCCCATTAGTAGACTCCGCAAAAATTATAAGCTATGCATAAGCTATACGGTATACTATCCATCGTCGCTTTGCTGCTGCTCACCCACTTTCTGAGCTTTACCCCGCAGCGCCACTACAACGCGGCTGAAGCCCTGCGGCAGGTGGAAGCGCAGTTCATTGACGGCCTGTCCGAACTCAATCAGGCCATCGGCCGCTACCAGGAGGCAGCGGCCCGCTTTCAGGCAGATGCCAGTCAGCTGCAAGCCCTGCAGCAAGCCCATACAGACACCCGGCTCGCATTTAAGCGGGTAGAATTCCTGCTGGAATACAATGACCGGGAGTCTATCAAAAAATACATCAACGGTGCCCCGCTGCTCACTACGGAGCCCAAAGTCCCTGAGGTCAGGATCATAGAGCCGGTCGGCCTGCAGGTGCTCGACGAGCTTGCTTTTGGCGAAAGCCCTGCCGAAGAAGCCGATGAAATCGTACGCCTTACTAATGTGCTGGCCAAGGACTTCAGCACTGTCCGGAAATACCAGTCGAACGTAGCGCTGCAGCACCGCTTTGTCTTTGAAGGCTTCCGCTACGAACTGATCCGCATGTTCACCCTGGGCCTCACCGGATTCGACACGCCGGGGTCCGTCAATGCTATCCCGGAAGCACAGGCCGCCCTGGAGGGGTCGTCCCGGGCCATACTCGCTTACCTGCCGTTGCTGCAAGGCCAGCAACCAGAGCTCGCCCGTCAGTTTAGCCAAACGCTGAAGGGCACTAAAGCTTACCTCGCCAGGCATCAGGACTTTGAGCAATTCGACCGGCTCGCTTTCCTGAAAGAATACCTTAACCCGCTCTTCGCTCAGGCCCTCGATATGCAACTGGCGCTGGAAGTAGAGCTGGAAAAAGAAACGATCAACACACCGCTGGCGCTCAATTACGAGGCAGACAACCTTTTCTCTCCGGAGCTGCTGAATGCCAACTACTACGCCAACCTGGCTGAGCAGGATATTTCTGAGGCCCGCATTGCGCTGGGCAAGCTGCTTTTTTATGACCCCATCCTTTCGGAAAATAATGAGCGCTCCTGTGCCAGCTGCCACAACCCGGACAAAGCCTTCACCGATGGCCGGGCCAAGAGCCTGGCTATGAATGGCGAAGGCCACATTCAGCGCAACGCCCCTACCCTGATCAACTCCGTATATTCAGAGCACTATTTCTATGACCTGCGGGAGCCTAATCTCGAGCGGCAGGTCAAGCACGTCATCCTTGACTCCAAAGAATTCAATACCGATTTCCTCAATATCATCGGGAAGCTGCAGCAGAGTGGCGAATACCGGCAGTTGTTTGCGCAAGCCTACCCCGAGCATCCCAACTACCAGCTCAGCAAGTGGAGTATTTCCAATGCGCTGGCAGCGTACATCGCCAGCTTGCGTTCATTCGACAGCCCGTTTGACCAGTACGTGCGCGGTGAGCGGGAACAGCTGAGCGAAGCAGCACAGCGCGGCTTCAACCTCTTTATGGGCAAAGCCAGCTGCGGGACCTGCCACTTCGCACCTACCTTCAACGGTACCGTACCGCCCTACTTCCAGGAAAGCGAGTCAGAGGTACTTGGTGTACCTGCTTCGGCTCATGGCCCGGACAGCCTGACGCTTGACCCGGACCTCGGGCGCTTTGCCAGTGCCAAGCCGCAGGATGAAGCCCCGTTCTACGTCCATTCTTTCAAAACAGTGACCGTGCGCAACGCAGCCCTCACGGCACCCTATATGCATAACGGAATCTATAAGACTTTGGAAGAGGTGGTGGAATTTTACAACCGGGGCGGTGGTGCCGGCATGGGCATCGATGTGCCCTATCAGACGCTGCCGGATGCGCCACTGCAGCTGAATGAGCAGGAAATTGCGGACCTGGTAGCCTTTATGGAATCGCTCACTGACACTACCGGCATGACTGCTGTGCCGCAGCAACTCCCCGCTTTTGAAGAACAACCAGAGTGGAATAAAAGAAAAGTAGGCGGGACCTATTAGTCAGAAGATTGCAAATAAGCTCTAAAAAGCAGCGGGCACTGTATGGTACAGTGCCTGCTGTTTTTTTTATCGTTTATAAACTTTGGCATCGGAAGTAAAGCGGTTGCGCACCTCCATCAGCGTGTTTTCTATTTCTGCCGGATTGCTGTAGGTTTTTTGAATCCCCACCTTAGTGAGCGGGCCGGATTTCTCCGTGTAGGGCTCATATCCAGCTTCGAAAATCTCGTCTACCAGTCGAGTCACATTTTCTTTGTTGCCGAAAGCCCCGATGATAATCACCATATAACGTTGGCCCGGTGCGGTAGTGGCACTCTCGGTATCGAAATCATCATCCGGCTCTTCCGTATCGTAAGCTTCCTCCTGAGGGGCAGCATCTGTCAGGGAGTCTCCGTCTTCCTTTTGCAGGCTGTCGTCTGCGGCAGGGCGCACGGAGGGGCTCACATTCACTCTCGAGGTCGGCACGCGCTGCAGGGTGTCATCCTTCGGCAGGCCGCTGTAAAAAAACAGAAAATAGACTGCTGCAGCAATGACCAGGCTGCCGCCCAGGATAGCAGCCAACAGCCCTTTATTGGCGGCACGGTCCCGCTTGACCATCTCCTGCTGCTTTTGCTCTTGCTTAGTCGCTTTGGGGCGGGCTACCGGGTACGCCTCCATTACCGGCAGGCCGTAGGCATCGAGGCTGAAGTTGGTATTGTCCGGCAAAAACTGCAGGTTCTTTTCGTAATCCTGGTAGAGGCGGCCCACTTCCGGGAAGACTACAATTTCCCGCCGCTCAATGGCTTCTTTTACCTCGCCCACGTAGCGTTCTACAATATGATGCGCCTCTGCCGGCCCAATCCCGTGGAGCTGCTGTAAATGCCTGGTGAGCAGGCCGTCGTCCCCTACCAGATTGGGGTTGAACGCCACGGTACGGCCGGGTGGGTGCAACTTGCCCTGTACCTGATCAATATCAGCTGATTTGTACTGACTCACGAAACTTCCCAGGCCCGGAATAGCGACCGTATTGTGCTCGTACAAAATTGTCGCGATGTAGGCCCCAATATCCATCTCCATATCTGCTGTTTTTGCTATGCCTTAATGAGCTGGCATTTCAATATGGTAAATATACTAATAATCTAGTCATTTTTTCGTTCAAAACGGCGGCGGGCATGGAATTGAGCTAATCTTCAGTACCTTTGTCAACCACATCATCAAGCAGATGTTGAGACAAATACAGGTTCCTTCCAGGAGCTGATTTTTTCCAGAAACCCTTGAAATAACGATTACCAACAATGGCAATTCAGGACATCCTCCGAAAGCGAATTATGGTTTTGGACGGTGCTATGGGCACCATGATTCAGCAATACCAGCTCAAGGAAAAAGATTACCGGGGCGACCGCTTTGCCGACTGGCATTCTGATATACAGGGCAATAACGATATCCTGTCCCTCACGCAGCCTTCCATTATTAAAGCCATACATCAGGCTTACCTGGAGGCCGGCGCCGACATTATTGAGACTAACACATTTAGCGGCACCCGTATTGCGCAGGCGGACTACGATATGCAGGAATTTGCTTACGAGATCAACCTGGCTTCCGCCAAAATCGCCAAAGAAGCAGCCGAAGAGCAAACGAAAAAGACGCCGGAGCGCCCCCGCTTCGTTGCCGGTGCAATGGGCCCCACCAATAAAACGGCTTCTCTGAGTCCGGATGTAAACGACCCCGGCTTCCGGGCAGTCACTTTTGATGAGCTGCGCGACAACTACTACGAGCAGGCACTCGGCCTGTGGGAAGGCGGCACTGATATTTTTCTTATCGAAACGGTATTCGACACGCTCAATGCCAAAGCGGCCCTGTACGCCCTCGATGTGCTGTTTGAGGAAAAAGGCGAAAGCCGCCCCATCATGATGTCCGGAACGATTACCGATGCGAGCGGGCGTACCCTTTCCGGGCAGACCGCAGAAGCCTTTTGGGTATCGGTCAGCCATATGCCTTTACTGAGCATTGGCCTCAACTGCGCGCTTGGCGCGAAAGAAATGCGCCCTCACCTCGAAGCGCTTTCCGATTCGGCCGACTGTTTTATCAGCGCCTACCCCAACGCAGGCCTGCCCAACGAATTTGGCGAGTACGATCAGGAACCGGAGGAAATGCGGGAGTATATCCGCGACTTTGCCAGCAGCGGTTTCGTCAATATCATCGGGGGGTGCTGCGGCACTACGCCCGACCACATCAAACTGATGGCGGAAGCCGTGGAAGGCGTGCCGCCGCGCGAAGTGCCTACCCTGCCGGGCTATACAGCACTCAGCGGGCTTGAGCCATTGGTCATCCGCCCGGAGACCAATTTTGTGAACGTAGGCGAACGCACGAATGTAACCGGCTCCCGAAAATTTGCCCGCCTCATCAAGAGCGGAGACTATGCCGAGGCGCTTTCTGTGGCACAGCAGCAGGTAGAAAGCGGTGCGCAGATTATCGACGTGAATATGGACGAAGGCCTGCTGGAATCCAAAGAGGCTATGGTCACTTTCCTCAACCTCGTCATGGCAGAGCCGGAAATAGCGAAGCTGCCTATTATGATTGACTCCTCCAAATTCGAAGTCATCGAAGCGGGCCTGAAGTGCGTGCAGGGCAAGTGCGTGGTCAATTCTATTTCCCTGAAAGAAGGCGAAGAAGCCTTTATTGAGCAAGCCAAAACAGTACGCCGGTACGGCGCAGCCACCATTGTCATGGCTTTTGATGAGCAGGGGCAAGCCGACACCGCGGAGCGCAAGGTGGAAATCTGCGAGCGCGCCTACCGTATCCTCACGGAAAAAGTGGGCTTTAAACCACAAGACATCATTTTTGACCCGAATATCTTTGCGGTAGCCACCGGCATAGAAGAGCATAACGACTATGCCCGCTATTTCATTGAGGCCACCCGTCAGATTAAGGAGCGCTGCCCCGGTGCTAAAATCAGCGGAGGAGTCAGCAATATCAGCTTCTCGTTCCGCGGCAACAACGTGGTACGCGAAGCGATGCACTCCGCCTTCCTGTATCACGCTATCAGAGCAGGGATGGATATGGGCATCGTCAACGCCGGCATGATCGAGGTGTACGATGATATTCCGAAAGACCTGCTGGAGCGTGTGGAAGATGTATTGTTCAACCGCCGGGAAGATGCGACCGAGCGCCTCACGGAATTTGCGGAAAGCGTAAAGGGAGAAGGCGGCCGTACGCTCAAAAAAGACCTGAGCTGGCGGGAAGCTTCCCTGGAAAAGCGCCTGGAGCACGCCCTGATCAGAGGGATCACCGACTACGTAATAGAAGATACGGAAGAGGCCCGGCAGAAGTACCCTGAGCCGCTGCACGTCATTGAAGGCCCGCTGATGGACGGCATGAACGTGGTCGGCGACCTCTTCGGCGAGGGCAAGATGTTCCTGCCCCAGGTGGTCAAGAGCGCCCGCGTTATGAAGCAGGCCGTGGCCTACCTGCAGCCC
>CAJXXJ010000243.1 GCA_913062745.1 uncultured Phaeodactylibacter sp. | reverse complement strand
GTACATGGCTTCTTCATCGAGCGGGCTGAGGGGGCGCAGGTCGATCACCTCAATCTGCCCCTCGTAGGCTTTAGCAGCATTCAGGGCCCAGTGTACGCCCATGCCGTAGGTAATGACTGCCAGAGATTCGCCGGCCTCGATTTTCTCCGGATCCGCTTGCAGGGCTACCCGGGATTTTCCGAAAGGAATGACGTAATCCTCGTCCGGCATGATGGTTTTCGCGGCTTCGGTGCCCTTCATTTTGGACCAGTATAGTCCTTTATGCTCAAAGATGACCACCGGGTTGGGATCGTAATAGGCTGATTTTAGCAGGCCTTTGAGATCAGCGCCGGTGCTGGGATAGGCAATCTTAATGCCCCGGATGTTGGTGACCACGGACTCCACACTTGAGGAGTGGTACGGCCCGCCGCTGCCGTAAGCGCCAATCGGTACCCGGATGATGCTGCTCACCGGCCACTTCCCGTTGGAGAGGTAGCAGGAGCGGCTCACTTCCGTAAAAAGCTGATTGAGGCCCGGCCATATGTAATCGGCAAACTGTACCTCCACAATCGGCTTGAGGCCGGTAGCGGACATGCCTACGGTGCTGCCGATGATGAATGCTTCCTGAATAGGGGTATTGAAGACGCGCTCGTCTCCGAATTTTTGCGCAAGCGTAGCCGCCTCCCGGAATACGCCGCCCAGCCGGCCGCCCACATCCTGCCCGTAGAGCAGGCACTCTTTGTGGGCGCGCATCAGCTCCTCTACGGCAAACAGCGCGCTGTCTACCATTACCGTGGGCTCATTGCCCGCTGGCTCCCGCTCCCCTTTTTCCTCCGTGATGGGCGTGGGCGCAAAATCGTGGGTGTACAAATCTTCGGGCGTGGGGTCCTCCGCGGCTTTAGCTTTCGCAAAATGCTCCTCGACCAGCGCGCGGGCGTCGGCTTCTATCTTTTGGATTTTCTTTTCGTCCGCCACTTCCCGGTTGAGCAACGTATCGCGCAGTACCGGATAGGGGTCGCGGGTAGCCGCTTCCTCCAGGTCATCGCGGTACCACTCCTTGCGCACACCGGAAGTATGGTGGTTGAGCAGGGGCACCTTGGCATGCACGAGGAAGGGGCGGCGCTCTTTGCGTACTTTTTTGATCACATCGCGCATCGTATCGTAGCAGGTAGCAAAGTCACTGCCGTCAATGCTGCGCACCTCAATACCGTGGAAGCCTTTGGCATACTCCGAGGCATCCTGTGCACGGGTTTCGGCAGCGTTGGCGGAGATGTCCCACTCGTTGTCCTGTACCAGGTAGATGATCGGGAATTGCTTCAGCGCCGCCATCTGCAGCGCCTCGGCTACTTCGCCCTCCGTCACTGACGCATCGCCCAGCGAACAGACTACCACCGGCTTTTTGCTGCCAAAGTCTTCGCCCAGGCCCTGCTGTTCTTTGTACTGAATACCCATTGCCACGCCCGTGGTGGGAATGGCCTGCATGCCGGTAGCCGAAGATTGATGCGGAATCTTTGGCTTATCCTCATCCTTCAGGCTTGGGTGAGAGTAGTAAGTGCGGCCGCCGGAAAAAGGGTCATCGCGCTTAGCCATGAGCTGTAGCATCAAATCATAAGGCTGCATACCGATGCCCAGCAACAGGGAATCGTCGCGGTAATAGGGCGCTACGTAATCCTGCGGCAGCAGCTGCATGCCGGTAGCGAGCTGTATGGCTTCGTGCCCGCGGGAAGTGGCATGCACGTATTTGGACACAAATTTGAAGTTCTCCTCGTACACTTCTGTCATCGCTTTGGCCGTAGCCATAAGGCGAAATCCTTCGAGTAGTGCTTTCTTGGCGATTTTCATTCCGGTCTTGATCATTAATTTGGTTTGGTCTGATTTGGTAAAATACTGCGGGCTATTATCCAACAGTCCCTTTAGGTATCGGTTTAAGGCTCCGCTTTCGCGAAAAGCCTGCGGCGGTGGCGCGCCGGCTCAAACCACCAGCTGTCCGTGCCGCTCGTAATTGGCATAAGCCTCCGGATAGTGCTGTTTCATCAGCTCCCGGATGCGCTCCATCGGCAAGTCGTCAAAGGCACCGTATTCCTCCAGGTATTCCATGAACTCGCCGCCGGCGTGGTCAAATTCCTGAAAGAGAGAATCCTCATAACCATCGAACGCCAATGGCATAACGCCGAGGCGGCCGCAGAGCTCCCGGTTGAAAGCCGGCGTAGCTTTGACCCAGCGTTCGTTCAGCCAGAGCTCGGCGTAGCCATGCGGCACCAGCTCATCGGTACCGAAGGCTGCTGTCATGCGCTCTGCCGCGATGTGGTTGCGCACCTTAGACAGGCAGATGCGGGCAGGAATACCCACCGCCCGGCAGGCTGCAACAAGAATGACTGCTTTATCGATGCAATGACCATATGATTTATCCAGCAAAACGGACACTTTCATCGCATCAGCCTCCAGGCGGATGTCATACGGGTTGTAGCGCCAGCCGTCCCGCACGGCATAGTATAGCTTCACGGCTTTCGCTACCGGGCTTTCGGCCCCATTGGTCACCCGCTGTACAAAGCGTAACAAATCGGGGTGTTCACTTTCAATGATGGCAGTGGGGCGGAGGTATTGCTCCAGCCCTTTTTGAGTTTGGTCAGGCATAATAGGTCAGGGATTTGGCATGGGTGGATTAGGCAATTCAGACAGCCACTTTTCGTAACGTTCCTGATTGAAGGGCTTATTGCCGGCCAGTACAGCAGCCATTTCCTGGGCCACGCACTGCGCAATCAGGCCTTTGCTTTCCGCCTCTGTAAAGCCCTCCTCTTCCTGCAGGCGGCGAAGGGTTTGCCGGGTGGCCGGCGGGTCGTTCTCTTTAAGCTGCTTGTCTACGATGGCCAGGAACTGCTTCTTTATTATGTCGTTAGGGCGCATTACGCTTTCTGTTTGAATTTTTCGATCGCCTTGACCGTAAAGTCAGACAGGACCAGTTGCCCGCTCATCGCAGCGCGCGCTTCCAGCAGCTCATCCCAGCCGGCAGCGTCTTCCCAAAATACCTGCTTGAGGCGCATCATGGCTTCCGGATTGGAAGCGGCGAGCTTTTCGGCCAGGCTGCTGATGTATGCGTCTTGCTGGTCCGTGGTATCAAACACTTCGGTGAACAAGCCTTTGTGCTGCGCCCACTCTGCTGTTTTCCATTCGGTGGCGTTGATGGCGAGTTGCGTCATAGCAGAGGTGCCAACTTTCCGCTCCACGGCCGGCCCCACTACAAACGGGCCAATGCCGATGGCCAGTTCGCTCAGCTTAACAGAAGCCCACTGCGTAGCCACACAGTAGTCCATCGCAGCACACAGCCCCACGCCGCCGCCTACGGCTTTGCCCTGCACACGGCCGATGATGAACTTCGGGCATTTGCGCATAGCATTAATGACATTGGCAAAGCCCATGAAGAAGCGCTTGCCGGTCTCAAAGTCTTTAATGGAAATCAGCTCGTCAAAGCTGGCACCGGCACAGAAGGTACGGTCGCCGCCGCTGCGCAGGATGATAACCTTTACGGCATCATCCTGCCCGGCCTGCGTAATCGTGTCCGCCAGTTTCGCCAGCAGCTTGCCCGGCAGCGAATTGTGCGCCGGGTGCTCAAAGGTTATCGTGGCAATGCCTTTACTGTCGGTGTGTAGGTCCACCGAGCCTAATTCGGTTTTATCGGCCATATCGGGTACTTGGTTTACGAATGAATGTTCGTTAGCAAATATAGGGAAATAGGCCGACAAAGAAAAGCAGGCTACACCCCTACCCCGTACAATGCCTCCCGCTGCTGATGCACGCTGTCGGAGCGCAGGTAGTCATCAAAATTCATCAGGCTGTCGATAATGCCGTTGGGCGTAATTTCGATGATACGGTTGGCCACGGTCTCGGTTAACTTATGGTCATGGCTGGTAAACATCATATTGCCTTCGAAGTCGCGCATCGCGTTGTTCAGGGCAGTGATCGACTCCAGGTCGAGGTGGTTTGTCGGTTCATCCATGAGGATGAAGTTGGGGTGGTGCAGCATGGTTTTGGACAGCATGCAGCGTACCTTCTCCCCTCCGGACAGCACGGAAGACTCCTTCAGCACTTCCTCTCCGGAGAACAGCATGCGCCCCAGAAAACCGCGCAGGAATTGCTCGTCTTTATTTTCAGAATACTGCCGCAGCCAATTGATCAGGTCCTGGCTGGCCTGGCCGGTGAAGTATTCCTCGTTTTCGTTGGGCATGTAGGCCGTACGGATGGTTTTGCCCCATTCGATGGTGCCGCTGTCCGGCTCCGCCTTGCCTGCCAGCACATCAAAGAAGGCAGTGATGGCGGAAGCGCTCTGGCTCAGCACCGCCACTTTTTCGCCCTGATTAAGCGTGAAGCTTACATCGCCGAAGTACAGGCTGCCGTCGGTGGCACGCTTGCTCAGCTTTTCCACCTTGAGGATTTGGTCGCCGGGCTCGCGCTCCATTTTGAAGTTGATGTAAGGGTACTTCCGGCTGGACGGCTGTATGTCTTCCAGGTTCAGTTTGTCCAGTGCTTTTTTGCGGGCAGTCGCCTGGCGGGATTTGGAGGCATTGGCGCTGAACCGCTGTATGAACTCCATCATCTCCTTGCGCTTCTGCTCCACCTTCTTGTTCTTATTCGCCATTTGCTGCGCCATCAGCTGGCTGGACTCGTACCAGAAGGAATAGTTGCCGGTGAAGATTTTAATGCGCTGGAAGTCGATATCCACAATGTGCGTACACACCATGTCCAGGAAGTAGCGGTCGTGCGAGACTACAATGACCATATTTTTGAAGTCTGCCAGGAAGTCCGCCAGCCAGGTAACGGTTTCGGCATCAAGGTCGTTGGTAGGCTCATCGAGCAGCAGCATATCCGGCTCGCTGAAGAGGGCTTGCGCCAAAAGCACTTTCACTTTTTCCCCGCCGCTGAGCTCTTTCATTTTACGGTAGTGCAAATCTTCGCTCACGCCCAGGTTGCTGAGCAGCTCCGCCGCGTCGCTTTCAGCGTTCCAGCCGCCCATTTCGCCATACTGGTTTTCCAGCTCAGCAGCCAGCAGCCCATCAGCCTCGGAAGCATCCGGGTCCATATAGATGGCGTTTTTGCGCTGCATGATGTCGTACATCTCGCGGTGACCCATGATCACAGTGTCCAGCACCTGCTCCTCTTCGTATTCGAAGTGGTTCTGTTTGAGGACAGACATACGGTTGCCCGGTTCTGCTTCCACGCTGCCGCGGGTGGGCGAAATTTCACCGGAAAGAATTTTGAGAAAAGTGGACTTGCCGGCACCGTTGGCACCAATCACGCCGTAGCAGTTGCCGCGGGTAAATTTGAGGTCGACTTCATCGAAAAGGATGCGCTTGCCGTACTGCAAGCCCAGATTATTAACTGCGAGCATATTGCATAAAGCTTTGGGCAGCAAAGCGCTGCCGTAAAAAAGAATGCGCAAAGGTAAGGTTTTTTGCCGGGATGGTAGCGGCGATAACGATAAATTAATATCTTGCTTAAAATGTATTGCTCTGTGTGATTTATAGTCTGACAACTCAAAATTTGTGATTTCTGACTTGCTCTTTTTCCAGCTCGCTGCGTTAAGAAGCCTCGCCGTAGCTTCGGCTATGCCTACGTTTCTTGCCTTGCGAGCTAAAAAAATAGCGGCGTCATGATTCTCACAAATCTCAAGTTGTCAGACTATATGTGTAAAATGCCTTTTTCCTAAATCCAATAAACGCTGTTCATTATGCTTATCCGCTTTACTTTGTTTTTGCTTTTTTTGTACGCCGTGGCCTGTTTTAACAGTTGCGCTACCATCGTAAGCCCAAACCAGTACCCGGTCATTATCAATGCCACGCCCGCCGGGGCTGAAATCTCTATTACAGACCGGGCAGGCAGAGAAATCTATCGGGGTACAGCCCCCGCCACCGTCTACCTGAGGTCAGGCCATTCCTACTTTCGGCGTGGCCAGTATGCGGTCCGCGTTTCCAAACCAGGCTACGATGACCAAATATTCCCGATTGAGGGCAATATCAATGGCTGGTACTTTGGCAATCTTCTTTTTGGAGGCATCATCGGCATGCTGATCGTTGACCCGCTGAGCGGAGCAATGTATACCATCAATACGCCTATCGTCAGCGTAGGCCTGGCCAAGTCTGAAGCTACTTCCCAGCTGGAAATACGTACACTGGACCAGGTGCCGGACTATATGCACCCGTTCATGCAGCGGATTGATTAGCACAAAACGAACATCGGCAGCGGCTTCGCCTTGT
>CAJXXJ010000242.1 GCA_913062745.1 uncultured Phaeodactylibacter sp. | reverse complement strand
AAGCCTTCGTTTCGGCCACCAATTCGATCTCGCGATCGAGCGTCAATTCGCCGGTCAACACCATCGATCGCAGGAACACGAAATAGGTGTCCAACACGTCGCAGCGGCAGTAGTCGCTGATGCCGACCAGGTCGCCGCTGTCGTATTGCTGTTGCACCTGATCGCCGGTGACTTCCATCTTGCCGGGCTTGCCCAGCATTTTGGTCGCCAGATTCAATCCGCCGTTGAACCGCGTGGCGCTGAAGTTGGTCAACAGGTCTTGCAGGTCCAGGTGTGAATCCAGGCAGTAACGGTGTCGCGGCGAACGGTAGCCGTCAGCAAGTAGCGGCCATCAAAAGAGTAGTTCAGTCGGGCAAAGCCAGACGCCAGGGAGAAATCCTCACGGCTGCCGCTCGCGCCGTTGATAGTGTTGCCGGCATTGAGGTAGCGCTGATCAGGGTCTTCGTTCGGGAAGTCTAGACGCTCGGCGAAGAAGTTTTCGCTTACAAACTGCTGCGCAGTGTATCCACCTACCAGGTTGATCTGGTGAACGTTCGCGAAGGTTTTGTCGTATGACAGGAAGTATTCGCCCAGCAGGGAGTAAGACTCGGCGTAGCTGCGTTCCAGGCCGTTGCGGTCGCGGGCGCGGATTTGCTGATCGATGATCGGGAAAAATTCGGTGCGGTCGAAAAAGGAAGCGTCCGCAGCGAAGTTGCCCCGCAGCTTCAGGCCGTCAACGATTTTAATTTCTGCAAACACATTGCCAAGCAGTCGGTTATTGACGGCTATATCATCCTCAATGTCAGAAGTGAAGATCGGGTTGTTAATATCCCCAAACTCTCCGCTTACTTGAGAAGAGCCGTACTGGCCGATCTCGTGGCCCGGCAGCGGCTCTTCCACGATGACTGGCAAGCCAGGGTGGAAGCGGATGGCGCTCCATACCAAACCGGTCTGCGCCGAGTTGGTGTTCAGGAAGTTGCCCTCCTGTCGCGTCAGCTGCAGGTTCTCGCCTATCGTCAACCAGTCAGTTACTTTAAAAGTAGAATTGATACGAGCGTAGTAGCGGTCAAAGAAGGAATTTTCGATCGTACCTTCCTCGCTGAAATAGCCGCCGGTGAAGGCAAAGCTGGTGCGCTCGCTACCGCCGCTGATGGTAAAGTCATAGTTTTGCGTCAAGCCGGTTTGGAACAGTTCGTCCTGCCAGTTGGTGCGCTGTACCTGGAAGGCAGGCTCGTTCCAGATTTCAGGCACGTCCAGACCATCGTTCTGATAGGCTTCCCGCTTGATAGCAGCCAGGGTCGGAGCATCAAGTACGTCAATGCGGTTGGAAATGTTGGAAATACCCGCATAAGCATTCAGGGTCACGGAAGTACGCTCGTTGAAGCCGCCACGCTTGGTCGTAACAAGGATCACACCGTTGGCTGCCCGCTGCCCGTAGATTGCGGAGGAAGATGCATCCTTTAGTACCTCGATGGACTCAATGTCATTCGGGTTGATGTCGTTGATACTGCCATAAGCCAGCGGCACGCCATCTACGACCACCAGAGGGTTAGCGTTGTTGACGGTACCCGTTCCGCGAATACGGATCGAGCCTCCATCACCAGGCGCACCGCCGTTGCGAACCACCTGTACGCCAGCCGCCCGGCCCTGCAGTGCCTGAGACGCACCGATTACCGGAAGGTTTTTGAAGTCCTCTCCTTTCACAGAAGAAATGGAGCCAGTCACATCTTCTTTTTCCTGGGTGCCGTAGCCAACTACTACAACTTCATTGAGCAGGCTGGAGCCGGACTCCAGCACTACATTTATGACGCGCTTGTCGCTGACCTGTACCTGCTTCGGCTGGTAGCCGATGTAGGAGAAAACCAGTACCGCGTCTTCTGAAGGCACCTTGATTTGGTAGTCGCCCAGCACGTCTGTAACGGTACCAGAAGACGCACCGTCCACTTGCACAGTAGCGCCAATAAGTGGCTCGCCTTCGGCATCGGTAACCCTGCCGCCTACCGTGAAGGTTTGCGCAAAGCTTGTGAGCGCCATACCTGCTACCACGAGGGTAAGGGCCAGGCGCCGGAGTGTAAAGCAATTGTCCATAATACGATTGGAGTTTAAGTGAATATGTAGTCTTTCGTTTGTAAAATGATCGCTGCCCCCATGAACAGCAACCCAATTTAACTGTGAAGAAAAAAACGAGATGTAAACTACATTAGGCCTTAAGGTTAAAATTGTATTAACCCTTCTCAAACCCCTTTTAATGCAGGACTTAACGCCAGAATAGCCTAACAAAAAACATACTCTGGTCACCCGCTCAAGATACTTTCTACTCAAGAAAACCATTAGACCGTCACCCTTTCCGGAAGAGGTTCAGCGGCCAGTGCCCGTTCCTTTTGCCGGAAGTACAGAATAGCCAACAGGCTGAGCGCCAAAGTAGCTACCCCCATCGCATAGGCACATGCAGTAAAAAAGGTAAGCCAGCTCAGTTCGCTAGCCCCAAAGTTTTTGAAAAACAATATGCCGACGCTGCCCAAGTACCCAAAGGCATCCGCGACGTACATCAGATAACCGATATTGCTGCGGTAGCGGAACAGCGCAATCCAGCGCTCAAACAGCATGGTGTGGTAGGAAATATAAGCCAGGTACATGCCGAAACCGATGATGATCATCCAGGCGGCAGGATCAAGCAGGCCGGAACGGAAAAGCCAGGTGGTCAGCAATACCACTAGCCCGCCGGCAAAGATGATGAGCTGATTGGCATAAAAAGCTCTGCGGTTGTTGCGGATGAACATCATAGCTCCTACTATGAGCAGCACCGTAACGGCGATAGGAATTTCTGCGGTGATCAAAATGGAGGGCGTTTCTCCGTACCCCAGGGCAGCCCACAACTCTACAGCAAAGTTGTCGCGCACATCCCGGAAGATCGTCAGAGCCACATAAATCGCCACCATTAAAACGATTCCCGGTGCAAATGCGAGGAAAAACTGCCGCCTTTCTTTCCGGCCCATCGGTATGCGTTGTGTGCGCTCTGCCTCATCTTCAGCCGTTGGTGGAGGTATTTTGCTCAGCAGCCAGACGCCGAAAAAAAGCAACGGCACAAACAGAGCGCCTGTAACGAAAGGCATCCAGAATTCAGAAATGCCGTACTGTACGGTAAGGGACTGCCCTACCGCTTTCACAAAACCGGAAGAGACGATAAAGCTCGAAGCCATACCTGCCCCCAGCAGCTCTGTGCTGCGCCGCCCTTCCAGAAAGGAAAAGACGATCCCCCAGATCATACCCAGCGGCAGCCCGTTAAAAAAAAGGGCTATAAAATTATAAGGATACGGGAGCAGCCCGAATACCAATAGTGCCAACCAGGCGATACCGATGAGCAACAGAATGCTGCGGATACGGGAACCGGCAGCCATTTCTGAGACCACCTTGATGCCAATAAACTTGGATAGCATATAGCCTAGTACCTGAGTGGTGATCAGGATGATCTTGTAGTCTACCCCCCAAAGGCTCAGGCCTTCGTAGGTGCCTGCCGTAAAGGGTTTGCGAAAAGCATACATACTGCAGTAGGTCAGAAAAGCAGCAGTGATGCAGTAGACCGCAAAACCGGCACCGTTCGTATTGCGGAGCCAGCGTGTGATAACAGAAGATTTAGACATAACGTACAAGGCTTATGCAACAGCCCGTAAGCTGCTGAAGTGAGAAAATAGCCTATACTGTTTTGCCTCTAGTATATACGTACCCCTACCCGGTAAGGGCACTCTTCAATAGCATATTCAAACGCAGATGTGACTTCCGCGAGCGAAAACTCCTTCTCTACCAGCCGTCCAAAAGGATAAGCAGTAGCGTGCTGACTTAAAAACTGCACCGCCTCCCGAAAATCGCGCTTATTGTAGTTGTGGAGCCCCTGTATTCGGTGTAGCCGCCGGATCAATTGTTCTGCACTCACCTGTACCTGCCGCTGAGGAAAGACTGCCCCCAGCCATATCGCCTGTCCCCCTGTGGCAAGTGCATGCAGGGTTTGCTCCATGGCTTTAGGCTGTCCGCTGCTTTCCAGCACCAGGTCCGTTTCAGGAAGCGGTTGCCCTGGCTCAAGCGCATGGCTTGCGCCAAAATTCAGCGCAAAGCTGCGGCGTTCAGCGTCGGGCTCGAGTGCGACCACTTCCGCTGCGCCCTGCTGCTTGCACATTGCGCAGCCCATCAGCCCCAGCGTACCGGCACCGGACACCAAAACGCGCTTCCCTTTCACCGGGCCTGCCAGTCGCAGGCCTCCTGCCATAGTAGCTACCGCACAGTTGATCAGCGCAGCCACTCTCCACGGCAAATCATCGGGCAGCTGAGCCAGTACGCTGTGTGGCCGCAGTAGCGTATACTCGCTCAGCCCGCCGTGCCATCCACTGTCCGGCCGCAATTGCTCATGACCGTACTTAAACAAGCCTGCAGCTTTCTGAGGCCGGCCGGCAACCGACTGCGGGTCTTCCGGCGGGCTGGCAAAAACGGCCCAGCTTATTCGGTCGCCCACCGCCAACTCCCTGCCCTGTACATCTTTTCGGATAGCCGATGGGCCAAATTGTACGATTTCACCACAGCTTTCGTGCCCGAGTATAGTCGGGTTGCGCTCCTGCCGGGCGCCCGTGTAGGTTTTCAAATCACTCCGGCATAAGGTTACATAAGCATTGCGCACCAGCACTTCCGCTCCCTGCGGTTCCGGCAGCGGGAGCTCCCGCAACTCAAATTTCCGGGAGCGGGCGTCAAACACAGCGCATTTGGCAGTTGGCATCTTCCATAATTTTCGAAACAAAGTTATTTCATAATATGAAAACTGCTTCATTTCGCGGAAAAAGATTCTCCAGCCATTCGCCCGGCCCCTTCCTGTACTAAAAAAGCATCCGGCACTGCCATATTCCGTCCCACTGCCTTATCTTTACACTTTTATCTATTGCTTTCATCCCTGTGCAACTCATTTACGCTCATGAAATTAGGATCCGGGTACGTTATCCATCGCATTGGCCCTAAAATCAGGACTTACCGCAAAGAAAAAGGGCTGCGGCTGGTAGACCTCTCCAAGGCAGCAGGTGTCAGCTCCGCTATGCTGTCCAAGATTGAAAACGGCCGTATCATCCCGACCATCCCTACCCTTTTCCAACTCATCGGCGTGCTGGGCGTCGAGCCTCAGGACTTTTTTGCAGAAATCAACGGACAGAGTGGGTTCGGAGGCTACCTGCTGGTGCGGCAGGAAAACTACGTGCCTTACGTAAAAGAAGAAAGTGCAGTCGGATTTCACTACCGCTCTATCTTTGAGCACACACTGAACAATAATGACTTTCAGATTTCTATCGTCACCCTCGAACCGGGCAACAAACGCCCGCTCGTCTCCACCTCTGCTTTTGAGTTTCTGTACCTGATCAAAGGAGAAATAAAATTTCATTTGGAAGACAACGTTCTTGATGTGCGGGAAGGCGATTCGCTCTTCTTTGACGGCCGGATCAGGCACGCACCTTTTAACCACCAAAAAGAGCCCGTTACTTACCTCGTCATCTACTTTTTTGTAGAAGATAGTACAGAGGAGGAAGAATAAAACTAAAGTTTCAAACATGCTACAGTATCGATTGCTGCTGTGCCTGGCACTCGCTGGTTTAGCCTGCGCCGGCTTTGCACAGGAAGCGGAAAAAGAAAAAGACTGGGACGTCAACAACCCTCCCGGCAATTTTCGGGAAACCGAACTCACCTTCACCGAGGGCACCTGGATGAACCTCGATGTCAGCCCGGATGGCAAGACTATCGCCTTTGACCTCATGGGGGATATTTTCACGATACCGATTGAAGGCGGGGAGGCTACCCTCCTGCGCGGCGGCCTGGCTTACGAAGTGCAGCCGCGCTTCAGCCCGGACGGCACTCAAATCCTCTTCACTTCAGACGCCGGCGGCGGCGACAATATCTGGGTGATGAATGCTGATGGCAGCGAAGCCGAACAGCTGACTGAAGAGGACTTCCGGCTGCTCAACAACGCCGTTTGGATGCCGGACGGCGAGTACTTCATTGCCCGTAAGCACTTTACTTCCTCCCGCTCCCTCGGTGCCGGTGAGATGTGGATGTACCACAAAACCGGCGGCAGCGGCCTGCAGCTTACCGAGCGCAAGAACGATCAGCAGGATGTCAATGAGCCTTCTGTTTCTCCGGACGGCCGCTATGTGTACTTCAGCGAAGACATGTACCCGGGTGGGTATTTTCAGTACAATAAAGACCCGAACAGCCACATTTACGTC
>CAJXXJ010000241.1 GCA_913062745.1 uncultured Phaeodactylibacter sp. | reverse complement strand
TGGTGGCGGCTGGGGCTTCTGGGAGCCTAATGAAAAGTTCATCAAGTTCATGCTCGACCGGGGCGAAGAAACACGGCTTATCGGCAGCGTGAACTTTACGCCTGACGGTATAGCGAGCATCGAAAGTGACCCTGAATACGGTCCCTTGCCTGAATTCATCACGAATGTTTCCCCCGATGGTGATATTTTCAATAACCACCCAAGGTACAATTTCCAAAGCGCGAAGCACTACATGCCTTCCAATCAGTACACGCCCGGACGGACGACTTTTGGAGACAACAACAACTTCCGGGTAATTCGGTATGCAGAAATACTGCTGATCCATGCGGAGGCTTTGGTTTCTGGCGCTTCAAGCAGCGTCATGAGTGCTGAGGAGGCGGTCAACATAGTCAGAGAAAGAGCCGGCATGCCCGCTCTGTCCAGTGTTGATCTGGATGCTGTGCTGGACGAAAAGTTCGCTGAGTTAGCTATGGAATGGGGGCACAGGTTCTACGACCTGGTACGCCACGACCGCATTGACGAACTGAATCACGAAATTAACGGTGAGATGGTTACTTACCAGCCGGACGAGCGGTTTTTGCCGTATCCGCTCCTACAGCTAGACCTGCTGCCGCAATTGAAGGATCACAACAACAATGAATAACAACTATTTAACATGAAATTTTTAAAATATATTTGGCTTTTTGTCATCGCGTTGGCCTTTGGTTGTGACGAAAGCTACATCGATGACATCACGCCCGTTGAGGCTGGGCCCGACACGGAAAACCCCGTTGTATCAATCGGCTTCCCTGTGGACGGCACTCAGATTCGGGTGGTAGAGGACCTGACCGACATTACGGTTAGCTTCGAGGTGACTGACGACGTTTTTCTGGAGGAGGTAACCCTGCAGTTAGACGGCAATACCTTTGCGACCTTATCAAACTTTAAGGATTATCGCAGGGTCGTTGAAAGCATCGTCTATGAGGACTTAACCAATGGCCCACACACCCTGACCATCACTGGTGTGGATGGGGAAGGCAAGACGGGCTCCGCTTCGGTGGAATTCGAAAAAACGGAGCCATACACCGCAAAGTACGACGGTGAGATATTCTATATGCCTTTCGATAACGAGTATCTGGATTTGCTTACGCTGACGCCTGCCACAGTAGTTGGCAGCCCCGGGTTCACCGCTGATGCAAAAGTTGGAACCGGAGCTTATCAGGGAGCAGAAGGCTCCTACCTGACATTCCCCGCAGCCGGCCTGACCAACGAAGAGTTTTCGGCCGTGATGTGGTACAAGTTGAATGCTGAACCCAACCGCGCGGGTATCATCGTGATGGGCCCCGAAGGTGAGGATGCTCCACCGGCCACACTGAATAATGGGTTTAAATTCTTCAGAGAAGCGGGAGGAGAAGATCAGCGCATCAAGCTCAATGCTGGTAATGGCGAGGGCAACAACTGGTTCGATGGCGGTGAAGATGCAGACCTGAACCCGATGGTGGATACGGATTGGCAACACCTTGCTTTCACCATTTCTCCGGATGGGAACAAAGTTTACATCAACGGAAATATTGTGAGAGAAGGGGACTTCCCCGGCCCAGGTTGGGAAGGGGTTGAAATCATGTCTATCATGTCAGGTGCGCCAAACTTCACGCATTGGAACCATAACGCTGATTTGAGCCAATTGGATGAATTACGGATTTTCAACAAGGCTTTAACTCAAGAAGAGATTCAGCAGATTATCGATGACGAGAACTAAGTTGTGAGTCGTTTATCGAAGCAGTAAATACATAATGTTGGATTCTCCTGAAGGGAGGATCCAACATTTTTTTTTGGTAAGGTTCTGTATCCGAAAACGCAGCCCTTGCCAGGGAAAAAAGAACTAACATGAAGCCATATAGCGTTGAGTCCCTGATGCTCCTCCTTTGCAGCTTGCTCTTCTGGCAATGCTCCAACTCTGATCAGCAAGCTGATGGCACCCTTCCCAATATCCTACTGATTAATGTGGATGATCTGGGGTACGGCGATATCGGTGCCTACGGGGCCGAAATGGTCCGAACGCCCAATATGGACCAGCTGGCACAGGAAGGCAGGCGGTTCACCGATTTCCATGCTGCTTCCGCAGTCTGCTCTCCCTCCCGATACGCTTTGATTACGGGCACCTATCCGGCACGGGCAGATTTATACGGCGCGATGTTCCTGCGGTCGCCCCTCGTGGTAGATACTGCACAGGTGACCATAGCGAAAGTCCTGAAAGCTGCCGGATACGCTACGGCAGCGATTGGAAAATGGCACCTTGGTTTTGGTTCGCAACGGCCGGTCGATTGGAATAAGCCGCTAAAGCCGGGGCCACTGGAACTGGGCTTCGATTACTACTTCGGGGTGCCGGTGCTGAACAGCCACCCTCCGTTTGTGTAATTTGACGCCTGGGAGGGCGGCCACCGTGTGCCCCTGATTGTCCGTTGGCCCGGGAAAGTGCCGGCAGGCTCCACCTCCGATGAATTAGCTTCCAATGTCGACTTTTTAGCTACCCTGGCAGCACTGGTTGGACAAGATCAACTGGCCAGAAGAGCCAGGGACAGTTACAATATGCTGCCCGCCATTACGGGGGAGCCTGAAGCGCCCATCCGGGACCATTTGATTATCGCGGCCAACAGCCCCAGGCATCTGTCCATCAGGAAAGGCCCCTGGATGTATATCCCGGCGCAGGGCGGCGGTGGCTTCCGGGCATCCGAAGTGGGGGCACACACCTTTGGCGGCCCGGCAGCCATAGCCTTTGCCGACCAGGAAAACAGCGATATTGTAGACGGAAAACTTTGTTTTGGGCATGCTAATCCTGACCGCATTGAGCATCCTAATACAGTAAATGTAACTATGCAGCATAGAAAGAAAATAAGCAGAAAACGCCCTGTCTTACCCCTCGTTTTAAAGGGAGCCAGCGCGTTTTCTGATCATGCTGAACAGTTACCAGTAAATCCTTAATTTACTGTTCATCTTTAATGATGCCACGCTCCCGGTACAGCTCAATGTACTTCTGATCCAGTTCTTTAGAATCCTTGTACTGCTCCCTAAGCTCATAGAGCCGCTGGGTAAGCTCCTCAACCCCTGCTGGGTAAGCCGGGTCAGCGTAGACGTTGTTCAGTTCCCTGGGGTCTTTTTTGCGGTCGTACAGCTCCCACTCATCGATATCGTAGTAAAAGTGTGCCAGTTTGTAATCTTCAGTGACGATGCCGTAGTGACGCTTTACCATGTGCGCGCCGGGGTATTCGTAGTAGTGGTAATAGGCAGCATCGCGCTCCCACTGTTGGTTATCGCCCTGCAGCAGCGGCATCAGGCTTTCTCCCTGCATGCCATCCGGGGCTTCCACGCCGGCAGCTTCCAGGAAAGTTTGGGCGAAATCAAGGTTTTGTACCATTTCACTGGATACGGAACCGGGCTTGATCTTCTCCGGCCATTTGATCATCAGCGGGGTCAGGAAAGACTCATCGTAGATAAACCGCTTGTCGAACCAGCCGTGCTCACCCAGGTAAAAGCCTTGGTCGGAAGTATAGACCACAATAGTGTTGTCGCTGAGCCCGTTTTCGTCGAGATAATCGAGCACCCGGCCCACATTTTCGTCAATAGCCGCCACACAGGCCAGGTAATCCTGCATATACCGCTGATATTTCCAGCGCATGAAAGTAGAATCGTCCATGCTGGGGTACAGCTCCGCAAACTCTTCATTGATGGGCCCGTAAATGGCATCCCACTCCTGTTTTTGTTCTTCCGTAAAGCGGGAATACTTGCTTTTGAAGACCCGGTAGCCCCATTCGTTGGCTTCTTCCACGCCCAGCTCTTTGGCCAGCTCGGGGTAGATTTTATTATCGGCAGAGATGGTCATGTGCTCCAGCAGATTCATCTCTGCCTCCTTCGCTGCGGTGCCGCGGCCTTCGTAATCGTCGAAGAGGGTAGCGGGCTCAGGAAAGGTACGCTTGGTAAACTCCTTGTAGTGCCGCGGAGCCGGAAACCACTCCCGGTGAGAGGCCTTGTGCAGATAGAACAGCATGAAGGGCTTTTCCTCGTCCCGGCGGTTGCCCAGCCAGTCGAGGGTCATATCGGTAATGATATCCGTCACGTAGCCCTGTATACTGGTGTCGCCCTCGCTGGTGATGAAATCCGGGTTGTAATAGTCGCCTTGCCCGGGCAGGATTTTGAATTCATCAAAGCCTTTGGGGTTATTGCCAAAGTGCAGCTTGCCGAACATGGCGGTCTGGTAGCCGTTGTCGTGCAGAATTTGCGGAAAGGTAATGTTCGTGGTATCAAACGGAAAGACATTATCAATCTTCCCGTGGATATGGGCGTGCTTGCCGGTGAGTATGGTGGCCCGCGAAGGCGCACAGATAGAATTGGTCACCGAGGCATTGGTAAAGAGGATGCCCTCTTCGGCAATCCGGTCGATATTAGGCGTATTGATCAGGCGGTTATCGTAGGCGCTGATCGCCTGATAAGCGTGGTCATCGCTCATGATGAAAACGATGTTGGGGCGCTGCTGCTCGGTTTTCTCAGTAGCTTGCTGACAAGCTGAAAACAGCAGGATAAGCGCGGCAAAGGGCAATAGCAATCGCATGAATATTATAGTTGATTTTCGTTACAAACTTGATGCATTTCAATTGTTCTTCAGCTGTAAAGCTGACCGGGCAGCCCTGCACTGCGCTGCCCGATCAGCCCCGGCCACTTATTCCGACCAGTTTACTTTCCCGGCCTTCACCTCCTCGGAGTTTGTCCCAATGTAGATGTTAAACTCGCCGGGCTCCCACACATAGTCCAGTTCGCTGTTGAAAAACTTGAGGTCCTCGGTAGTAATGGAAAAGGAAACTTCTTCAGAAGCCCCGGGCTCCAGTTCAATTTTTCGAAAACCTTTGAGCTCCTTAACCGGCCTGGAGACCGAGGCCGCGGGGTCGTTAATGTACAACTGCACGGTTTCCTCCCCCCGGTAATTGCCGGTGTTGGTGACGGTAACCGATGCGGTAAGGGTGTCGTCGCCGGTTAGCGATTCCTGGCTCAGGCGGATATCGCCGTACTCAAAAGTGGTATAGCTCAGCCCGTATCCGAACGGGAATAGGGGAGAAGTGGGGACATCAAGGTAACGGGATGTCCACATGGAAGTACCGGTTTCCGGCCGGCCTGTTTGGTTGTGGTTGTAATAGATCGGGATTTGTCCGACCTCCCGCGGGAAGGTCATGGTTAGTTTGCCGGCCGGGTTGTAATCGCCGAAAAGTACATCCGCGACGCCATTGCCCGCTTCCACGCCGGCATGCCAGGCCTCGAGCATGGCATCCACCTGTTGGTTTTCCCAGCTCAGGGTCATGGGGCGGCCGTTGCTCAGGACGAGCACCACCGGCTTGCCCGTTTCCAGCAGCCGTTCCAGCAGTCTTTTTTGACAATCCTGTAAACTGAGGTCCGCCAGGCTTGAGGCTTCACCAGACCAACTGCGCGGCTCTCCGAGCACTGCGACCACTACATCTGATTGCTGTGCGATGTCGATGGCTTCCTCCAGCAACTGTCGCGATTTTTCCGGATCAATACTCAGATAGTCTTCTTTCTTTCTCTTGCGGTTTAGCAGGAAGGTGTCTTCGGTAAAGTAAGCGCCCCTGGCGTAGCGGATCTCGGCCTTATCGCCGGCTACATTTCTAATGCCATCCAGGATGGTGACGATATCGGTGGTGTCGCGCGTAGCCGCCCAAGTGCCCAGCATGTCGATTTTGGTATCTGCCAGCGGGCCAATAACGGCAATTCTGCCTTCTTTTTGGAGCGGGAGGGTATTGTTGGTGTTTTTGAGCAGCACACAGGAGCGGGCTGCCAGCTCCCGGGCGTAGGCAAGATGCTCATCGCTTAGCCAGTATTTTTCTGCCCTTTCTTTATCGTGGTACTGATAGGGCCTGTCGAATAAGCCCAGCTTGTATTTGGCTTCCAGCACCCGGCGGCAGGCCTGATTCACCTCGGCTTCGCTCACGATTCCTGCCTCGACGGACGCCCCCAGGGTGCCGATAAAGGATTGCCCGACCATATCCATATCCACACCAGCTTGCAGCGCTTTTGCCGCTACCGTTTGCAAGTCGCCCAGGCCGTGGTGCATCATTTCATTGATGGCAGTGTAGTCAGTTACCACAAAACCATCAAAGCCCCATTGCTCGCGCAGCAGCTCATTCAGCAGCCACTCGTTGCCGGTGGCGGGGACCATATCGATAACATTAAAAGCTGTCATGACGGAGCCTGCTC
>CAJXXJ010000240.1 GCA_913062745.1 uncultured Phaeodactylibacter sp. | reverse complement strand
GCATTGCCCTGGTACTGGGCAAGCCTGGACTGGGCTTTTCTGGCCTTGGCTTTGGTCGCGGTTTTCTTTGCTTCTAAGCGAGCTACCGCCCCCTGGATAAAATGGGGGATGTGGGGGGCACTTTCGGTCATTGCCGCTGTGATCATCTCGGAGACGTTTGAGCTGCATCTGGTGAACCATGCCTTTATGTACGCCGGCGCTTTTGCACTGATTGGGCTTCATTTGTATAACCACCGTCAGTGCCGAATTTGCCGAGTGGAAAATGCTAAAGATGAGCTTTGATCGCCAATTTTTATTACTGTTTGCACTTGGTTTTCTATCCTGTACCCGGTCGGAAACAGAAGCGGCAGGAAGCAGCCGTGGCTTGGATACCTGGCCAGTGCCTGAAGTAGATGAAAGCCAAAAAGCTCCTGCTAAAGCGCCGAAAGACAGCATGGCCTACGAATGGAAGGACGGTTACCTCCTGCTGAGTTGGAACACCTTGGCTCAGGTCACCTTCGAGTGGGCATTCAGCGGTGAGCTGGAGGCGGAAGTGCCTGTCCCCAATTTCAGCGAAGCGGTGCAGGCGCTGGAAGGGCAGCCGGTACAGATTAAGGGCTACGTTATCCCGATGGGTGACCCCGACGCTCCCTTTACTATACTGTCAGCCAATCCCTACAAACAATGCTTCTTTTGCGGAGGCGCCGGCCCGGAAACCGTGATGGACGTTTTGCTTAAAGACGGAGAAAAGCGCCATTTCGATATGGATGAAACGACGGTTTTCCGGGGACGGCTGAGGCTGAATCGTGATGATTTTGATTACCTAAACTATATCCTGGATGATGCGGAAGTCGTGGATTAAAGAAAATCGTGCTTATGATGGCGTACGGAATGTGGCCGAGCCTGTAGAATTTCAAGTAAAAGTTACAGACTGATGCGTACTCCAGTTACCATAATAACCGGTTTTTTGGGAGCTGGAAAGACCAGCCTGCTCAATCATCTCATTGGGCAGCACCCGGATACGCGCTTTGCGATCATAGAAAATGAGTTCGGGGATATTGGAATCGACAACGATCTTGTGATACAAGACAGCAGCGGCGATGGCATCTTTGAGTTGTCCAACGGTTGCATCTGCTGCGAACTGAACGATGAGCTGCTGAAGACACTCGGCCGTCTAGTCAGATCGGGTAAAACTTTTGATCATCTCCTGATTGAAACGACCGGCATGGCTGAACCGGATGGCGTAGCCGCTACCTTTATGGCAGATGTAGCAGTACAGGAGTACTTTAGGCTGGATGCTGTAGTTTGCGTTGTGGATGCAGGCCAAATTGAAGATATGCTGGAAGAACGGGAAGAAGCCCGGCGACAGCTTGCTTTTGCGGATGTGGTGGTACTGAACAAGCAAGGCTCCGTCAGCCCGGCTTACCTGGAAAAAGTCCAAAGCTTTTTGGCTCAATCCAACCCTTTTGCAGAAATCTACCGTGCCGATTATGGCAAAGTATCTTCTACCATAATGCAGCAAGGAGCTTACGAGTCGGAAGCCGCCCGGCAGAAATTGATACGTGCAGTACAAGAAGCGGCAACCCATGGCCATCACCATCATGATGGACATCACCATCACCACGAGGGAGTAGAAGCCCACAGCTTCACGCTTACCAAGCCTTTGGATATGCTGAAGTTTGTCCACTGGTCGAAGTTCCTGCTCCTGATGTACGGTAAAAACATCTACCGTATCAAGGGGATACTGCATTTTCAGGCCGAACCCCAGCCGGTAATTTTCCAATCTGTCCGCACGCAGTTCGCATTCGACCGTTTAGAGGCCTGGCCAGATGGCGCAGCCCCAAACAGCCGTATCGTATTCATCGCCAACAACGTTAAGCGGCAGGTGCTGGAAAAGGGGCTTAACAGCCTGGGTGCTTCGGAAAAGAACTGAAGAGTTATCACGGCACCAATTCTCAACCAACTGCCAGAGTCTCGTACGCTCAAAACCTATTACTATCTTAGAAGCCTTCAACCCCAGCTTTAGCCTAGGAGCCAGCCGGCAAATCAGCGGGGAGGCAAAAATGGGCTTATTCCTCGGGCGGGCACAGCGCAGCGGCAGCCTTACCGAGCGCTTCATCAACTACTTCCCCGTAGGAATAGACCCCTTCGAAATGCTGGGCAACCCGCAGCTTTCGCCAGAGGTCAACTACCAGGCTGACCTGACCTTCGAGTGGCGCACGGAAGCTACGGCCCTTGAGGTCGATGTGTTTGCCGGGTATTTGCAGGACTATATCTCCTCCGTTATTGACCCCACGCTTTCCCCTCGGCTGCCTATGAGCCCGGGTGTACGGCAATTCATCAACATCGAAGAGGCCTTTAAAACGGGCTTTGAAGCCAACTGGACACAGCAGCTAGTGGCAGGGCTTCAGCACCAGATGTCCATTGCTTACACTTATGCGCAGGATATGGAACGGGACGAGCCGCTGCCCGAGATTGCGCCGCTGGATTTCCGCTATGCGCTTCAGGGCGCTTATTTCGGGGAGAAACTACATCCAGAAGTCTCTTTCCGGTATGTGCTGGAGCAAAACCGCATATCCACGGAGTTTGGAGAAACGGTAACCCCTGCGTTTTCTTTGATTGACCTCAAGCTGGCTTATCAGTTCACAGAGGCTTTCCGACTGAGCGCTGGTGTTAACAACCTGCTGGACGAAGCCTACTATGAGCACCTCAACCGGTCGGTACGGGGCACAAATGTGCCTATCCTTGCCCGTGGGCGTAATAGCTATGCTGCTCTGAATATTACGTTCTAACCCGTTCGTATGAGGAAGCAGCCACTATAAGTATTAGCGGCTGCTTCTTCATCCTGTTAAAAAACAAACGCTGACGGACGGCTTGAAAATGATTTCCCAGCTGCGATTATGGCGGAAGTCTTTGGATTTGCTGGCAGCAGAAAGTCCCAAAAAGACAAAATCACGACATTGCACTTAAAAAAAACACTAACCCAACTTGGCTATTTAGCTCATTTGCCGTATTTTTGATCAAGAAACGTCGCGCTGAGTTTATTTTGAATTACTTATTCCGCGCTTAGCCTAACTTTATTAAACACAAGACCAACTTTATTTACCGCTCGTAGGTGTTGCGGTAGGCTGTAGGGAGCACCCCAGGTTTTCCCGGCCGATCAGCATCGTAAACCTGCGCTCTATTATGTATTTCTAACCCATTAATATTTTTTAAAATGAAGCATTTAGAAGGTTTTTTATTCCGGAAACCGGGGGGGTAGCTCAAAAATAGCTATGCCTTACCGCCGTTCTTTTTTGTTGCTTTTTGCACTGCCGCTGCTGTGGGGCTGTGAGAAGGAAGTGCCTGATTTTAATGAACCAGAGCAAAGCTACTTATCAATTACAGAGCGCAACGAGAGAGATTCGGCAGAAATTCAGGACTTGCGCGCAAGAGTAGACAGCATCATAGCCTTTAAAGCGCAGGTAGACCGTTGGCGCGAGGGCAAAGAGCTCAACAAGACTATGGATGCAGCGCAAGCCGCCAGGCTGGTGGAAACAGGCATCAATTTTTAAATCAGCAAACCAGGGCAAGCCTACGAAAGCTACAACACGGTAATTGATTCTGTTACCATACCTACTAATGCCAGTACTTGGAACGGAGCACAAATTGCTGCTTTGTTCAATAGGATGAAAAACAGGCTTGTACACCACTTCAACCAGGTGAGCAATATGGACAAAGGCTATCAAATGATTGACATGGGGCTGCCAGTGGTGGATGGCAGCATCGGGTAAATGAACTGGCAAGTCAGCAAAATAACGGTCCTTTCCCTATATTTTTTAACCGGCAGTTATTGTCAACCTATGTCCAGCCCGTGGCTGCGGTAGCAAATACTGGTTTTGACATCCCGGTATACAGGCAAGAGCATGCCACCTGGCATTTTTATGCTTCTGTAATCCGGTTCGTTCGAAATGAAGAGCTGCGCTGCCCGAGTTTGCTTTAACATCAATTAATTGAAATTGGCCGGGGCCTTGTGACCCCGGCTGCAAAATATAGCCTGATGCTTAGAACATTTTTACTCTTTTGCTCAATATTCGTAGTACTTTCAGCAGCAGCTCAAGACTTGGAAGAGTTCTCTGGTTTGTCAGGAGTAGATGCATTTAGACCAAACTTTTCTTCCATAGCTACAGAAAGTGGCCTCATTTATGCCATTAATGACCCAAGCCAGCTTACTATGGTGCTTTACAAAGTGCTTCAGGACGGCTCTGTAGCAACAGAACACCCAATAGAAAATTGCTGTGCATGGGCTTATCACGGCGATTTGTTCAGCAGCGAGGGGCGCTACTTTTTTGATGGCTACGGTTCCAGTTCTCAAGCGCCTGGTCAGCGCATATTGCTGGAAATTGACGAAGATTTGAATATTCTGCTACGCCAGACATGGACAGGGCTTGCGCCCGAAAACGCCTCCTTTATATCTTCAACCATATCCTCAGGAATAAATTCCTTTACCCGGGGTGCCCGGCGCGTAAGCGGCGATACGCTCTACGCCATCGTACCTTACGCCGAAGGGCCGGTTGCTATTCCGGAGACCCGCTACGAAATCCTTGGGCTCGATGGTCAGGTCCACTTGGTGCGGGACATGAAAGACATAGACTCCCTTTTTTCCCGTACGTATTTCACGATGAGCGACGAGGCCTTTTATATCTTCGGGGGCATGGACGGAGCGCCCTTGCCCGGCGCGGACAACTTTGGGAATGAAGGCCTGATCGGAAAATACCGGCTGTCGGACGGGCAGATCGAGGGCGTTTCCTGGTTTACAGACCCCTTCCTCGGCCAAGCTACATTCGGCAGCATGGGGCAGTACCACGAGGGCAACATATACTGCAGCGCCTACACCAGCAACCCGCTCACCGAGGCGCCCTACGCAGCGAGCGGCTGCCAGGAAGCCGGCACCACCGTCATAGAAGTCCGCAATGAAAACCTGCAGTTCATACGAGGGGTCAACCTGCCTTGTACATATAAGGCCAATGGCGGGAAGGCTTTCGCATTTTCGGAGGACGGGCATATCTTCTATGCCAACACCAATATCGAGTCAGGGGCTACGTCCGTTTTCAAGTTCGACTCCCTGCTCAATACGGTTTGGGTGCAGGATTATGCTATCCCATTCCCCTACTCTATTCTTTTGGATGCGGAAGACAACCTGGTGGTCAATACTATTGATAACTTTTACATCAACCCTACCCTTCGCATCTACCGCATCAATACGGAAGACGGAGGCATCATAAACAGCACAGATTTGCCGCTGCCAGCCGCAGCCCCCGCCTTCCACCCCAACCCCTTCACCGATGAGCTGCGCCTGCCCAACCCGCCGGGCCAGCCAATGCGCGTAGAGGTGATTGGCATCAACGGGCAGCCGCACGGGTGCTACGAGGCCCAAAACGGGGCGCTGCAGCTAGGCCACCTGCCCGCCGGCATCTATTTACTGCGGATGAGCGATGCAAAGAGCGGCGCCCTGCTGGGCGTGCAGCGGGTGGTGAAGGCTGGGGGGTAGTGAATGTTATCGTTTGATTGATAGCCTGCCACTTCTGCAGAAGTGGCAGGCTATTAGCTCCGGTTTTTACCACAAAAATTATGGGCGCAAACCAAATTTCCCGAGCCCGAATAGCGCAACCTTGCTTGGATAGTGCGGTGGGGGATAAAGCTTTCTGAGTTCAATCTTTTTTTGGACGTTACATTGCAATATTGCAATATTACGATCATTTCACAACGGCTCTCAAAATATCCACTCTTTAAGCTATTGCCCTAATCTGTTCCCCTGCTCTTTTCCAACACATACTCCAAGCCTAAACCAATCATCCCCCCAACCACATAACTGACCAAATCACTCCACAGAAACCCAAAGCCCAGGATCAGCCCTCCCAGCCTGGTTTTTCTGACTTCATGGATCCATTCTGCCTGATACAACTGGCTGAATTCAATTAAAAAGCAAAACAGAATACTAATCAACGCAGCGTTCACTGAGCTTATCCGGGGAAACAAAAAACCGGTTATCCAAAAGATCATTAGGGCGTAAAACACATCTCCTAAGTACGGGTAGATGAGTTCAGGAATAAATGCAGCCCTTGATGCCAGCCCAAGTGCGATCGTAGAGATAATTAAGAAAAAGTAAGGTATTCGGTTTCGCTTAATCGCCATTAGATAAGTGATATTGCAGGGTACTACCCCAACCGCTCCCCCAGCCCACTCTTCGCCAAATACTCCTGCAGGATATACTCTAACGGCAGCGGCACATCCGCATCCGGAGCAAGCCGGGGGCCCGGAATG
>CAJXXJ010000239.1 GCA_913062745.1 uncultured Phaeodactylibacter sp. | reverse complement strand
AGATAAGGCTCGGAGTAAGCGTAAGTCAGCAAGTCAAAAGTGGTGACTATACCCACAAGCCTGCCGCCGCTGACTACCGGCAAAGCGTGGAAGAGGTTTTCCCGGAAGAAGCCCACGGCCATCATCAGGCTATCGTCGGGGTCAAGGGTGGCGACTTGTTTGGTCATCACCTCTCCGGCCAGCAACGAGCGCAGTATGGCGTCGTTGTAAGTTTCGCTCTTTTCTGTTTTGAACAGGGTGAAACCGTGCAACAGCCTCAGATAATCAGATTGGCTAATGATACCCACCACCTTATCGTCATTGACTACCGGGATGTGGTGGATATTATTGACGCGGAAAATCTCCTTCACTTTGGTCATCGGGTCGTCTGGTGAGACGGTAATGACCGGCGTGCTCATGATTTGTCCGACGGTGGTGGTTTTATCTCTCATGGCAATTCATTTTTTATGGTGCAATTACTCTTCGTATGCTTCCTCTGTCTTCGCCGCCACGGCTTCGCTAAAGCCGAAGCCCAGCAAGTCATGGGTGGTGACGATGCCCTGCAGCTCTCCGTCTTCTACGATGGGCAATGCGTGAAACTTGTTGGCCAGGAAGATATCAGCAGCCAGGCCTATGGTATCGTCCGGGTCAAGTGTGACCGGGTACCGGGTCATGATATCTTCTGCTTTGAGCGTATTGTACTCTTTGCGGGAGTAGGTTTCGCCGGTGGTTTGCAGGGATAGCACGTAAGCCAGCTTGAAGATGTCTTCCTTGCTGATGATGCCCACGAGGCGCTTGCCTTCATCCACGACCGGGATGTGGTGGAATTCGTTTTCACGGAATAATGCCTGAATGTCTTTTGCGGGCCGCTCGGGGGAAACCGTCACCAGCTCGGTGGTCATAATTTCCCGTACTGTTCTGTCCGTATTCATAATGGCCGAGTTTAGGATTAAATCAATAATTGTTGCGCTGAGCAAAGTAGGTTTTGGTTGCATCAAAGTTGCCGAAGAGATGAAGGACCTGGCCGAAAGCAGGCTCCAGGGCCTGACTTGCCTGCTCAATCTCATCGCGCTGAGCACTATCCACGGCTTTTGCGAAGTTATCCAGCGCTTCTTTCATACTTTGCTGTTGGTATCTGAGCTGCCGGACATCTCCGGCGTCAAATTCGTAGAGAGCCGCATCGAAGGGCTTTTGCTGTATCGCTGCCCACTCCCGTTGCAGGTCGTCAGACAGTGCGACAAACTCCGGCCATTCCATCAGGCAGAGCATCTCGTCGGCTGCTGCTTCCGCCAGCACTTCCAACCCTCCCTGAAAGTCGTACAGATCATCCAGGTAGTAGTCGATGCCTTTGCGGTCGCGCAGCTCCATCATCTCGTATTTCACGTGCTCCAGCTGATTGGCGGCAGTGACGGGGCAGTTGGCGTCTATTGCAAAATAAGCGTCACCCAGCCAGTCGTCGATGCGGCTCAAAAACTGGCGTTCCTCCGGGTAGCGGTGCTGAAGCCGGCTGCGTAGCTTACGCCACTCAAACTCCAGATAAAACACAGCACGCTTGGCTTCGTGGCCATCCCCCCGGAGGGTATACTCCAGGGCGGGGAGGAACGCCTGATCAAATCGCACCATAGAAGAACGAATATCAACGTTCGGGCGGTGGCTCGTCATGAGCAGGGCTACAATTGCTAGGGCTGAGATTTTGATAATCGTTTTCATGGTGTAGCGTTTTATCTGTTTCAAATGTATTCTTTATTCCCACGGCAACCCCATGACTTTGCTCATGTGTAATAGTGATATAACTCAATCCAAACCCATTGTAAATCAGTGGTGGACGTCTTTGAAAAGTATTTGTTTTAAATACTTGACATTTAAAAACATTTTGTGCATATTTGTATGCGTAACCATTTACCATCGCTTATGGACCTTCAGGTATACGTTAGCAAAAAGGGCACAAAAGTAGTTGCCGCCACCGCACTGCACCAGGCATTGCAGCTGGCTGACCACCACTACGCCACCAATGTAAAGCATTGGCTAAGGGACGTTTATAACTTCTCTGACGATATCCGCCGGCCGGAAAAACTGCGGGATTTTGCACCGCGCAAAACGCCGGGCAACCCTATTCTCAAGGACTACTACCTGTCCGTAGAGCTTGCCAAGCTGATTGCCCTGTCTTCTAAAAGCAAAGTAAAACTGAAGTATGCCAAGTGGCTTTCCCACCTGGAAGCGGAGGAAGAACAAGCCGGGCAGATCAGCAAGGAGCAGGTGCTGAAGGTATTGGAGCTGACTAAAGCGATGAGCCTGATATCCTGCCAGGAAGCGGCTGAAAAGAACCACCTTAAAGTATACGAGGCCCGCAACGGTGGCCAGTCGGGCAACTGGTGGAAATACCGCGCGGAGATCCTCGGTTATTCAGCAGCGCAGCTTCGCCGCAGGCTCGCTAAAACGGGCAAAAGCGCGGAAGGCAAAACACAGCGGCAGATGCTTATGCAGCTCGACCGGTACGAACTGGTACGGACTGCTATCATCGACCTGTTTATGGCCATGGGCAAAACCGGAACATACGCCCGCAGCATGGGCGACCTGGCCAAACAGTTTGCACAGGAGCTGGACATGGACGTATTCGACGACCGGGCAGGGGCTGCCTCCCTGTTTGCCCCCAATGCCAATGACCGGCTCGTCAATGAGCTGCGGGCATTCAAACCGGAGCGGGCGCTCAGTGCACTATAGTAGCTCAGCGGTTGTAAGGCGTCTCGTTGATAAAGCGGAACCCGCGGTTGTTCAAAAGGAAATCCTTCCGCTGCCGCCGGCTTGCACACCAGGATAGTGTATCTTTCCCTCTGACCGTATTAAACCATACCCGGGCGTTTTCCTGCATTTCGTAACGGACGGTATCAAGCGGAGCCTCATCCGGAAAAATGATCTGCCGGGAAACGCTGTCGCTTTCGATATGGTAAAAGCTGGTATTGCGCCCTTCCCACTGTATAGCCAGGCGGCCATCGGGCTCGAGTGCCCAGTAGGGCCAGCCGGCTTTTTCGCTTAGCGAAGGGTGCGCAAGCGTGTCTCCGTTTTCCACTACTATCTCCGTTTGGTACAAGCCCTGCAGGTGTGCTGAGGACTGCCTGCCGCTATCGCTCCTGCGGGTAAGGGTAAAAAGCAGTGCTGCCGGAGCAATCAGAATGATGGCCTTGAGGATAATTTTCCCTGTCTTATACCACCGGTGATCGAATAAATCGGGCAGAGGAACAGCCTGAGTGGATTTATTGAAAAAGAAGAGCTGCAACAGCCGCTTGCCATCCAGCAACAGCAACAGCAGGCTGAACAGGACGAGGTGCGTGGATAGCAGCTTTACCGGCACGTCGTAAAAAAAATTGAGCGCCATGACATTGGCCATGACTCCAAAAGTGACGAGTGCGCCGAGTGTAGTGGTGCGGCGGAACAACAACAGCAAGCCCCCCAACAGCTCTGCTCCTCCCGTAAAAAGATTATAACCATACGAGAACCCCATAAAGGTCCAGAGCAGCCCCATGGGGGAAGCATCTCCAATGGGCTGTATGAGGCGGTGGTAGCCCGGGGCGGGAAATTGGGCATACCCTACTTTAGCAAACCCATATACCAGCATCTGAAAAACAAGATAATACCGCAGTGCCACCACCAGAAACTGAAGCAGCCGGCCGTAAGCGGTGCGGTGGTCCAGCAAGGACCACAGGGCTGCAATCAGCACAGATACCGACAATAAGGTTGCCACCATCAGGTAATTAAACAGACCGTCTCCACTTCCACTCTCGGTAACCGAAGTGTCTAAATCAAACCCCAGCAGTGGCGCTACCATCATCAACAAGCGTTCCCACAGTGGCATAATCCAGCCGGAGACGACGGACTGATTGGACAGCATAAACAAACCGCAGTAAGCGAATAAGAACCGGAATATCAGCCGCTGGGGACGCGACCAGGATATGGGGATACTGATAGCCATAACTTTTCTGTAAGTTGATGAGGGAGGAAGGTAAGGCACCCCTGCATCCCCCGACTAAACTATTCTACGAACTATTCCGATTTGTATACTTTAGCGACGACAACTTTCCTGCGCCCTCGATGTTTAAACACCAAACAAAACGTAATATTATGCCGACCGATAAGGCTCAGTTGACTGCTACCAAATCTGCCGATACCCGACACGACATCCATGAGCTTATCCGTAAACGCTGGAGCCCACGGGCATTTTCTGAAGACCCTATCCCACAGGAAGAACTGGAAGCTTTACTGGAAGCAGCAAGCTGGGCAGCCAGTTCCTACAATGAGCAGCCCTGGGAATATTTTTACGCCCACCGCTCCAACAAGAAGGGCTTTCAGCTGCTGCTGTCCTGCCTCAAACCGGGCAATCAGGAATGGGCTGCTCAGGCGGCCGTGCTGCTGGTGAGCGTGGCCCGCACATCCTTCTCAAAAAATGACCGCCCCAACCGGCACTACATGCACGATGCCGGCGCAGCTAATACCACCATGATGCTGGAAGCGGCTTCCCGGGATATTTACGGGCACATGATGGCCGGGTTCGATTATGAAAAAACAGAGGATGAATTTGAGCTCAATATGGAGCAGGAGCCGGTCTGTTTTATTGCATTAGGCTACCTGGGCGACCCGGAGCAGCTGAAGGAACCCTTGCGCAGCCGGGAACAAACGTCCCGCAACCGGAAGCCTTTGTCTGAATTTACCACCCAAATCCTTTAACAACGATGAACACCACCCCTAATACTCCGGAAATCCAGCACAACGAAGACCGCCGGCGATTTGAAATTAAAACAGAGGGTAAGCTGGCTGTAGCGGAATACATCAGGACGAAAGAAAAGCTTTTCCTGACTCATACAGAAGTGCCGAAAGCGCTGTCCGGGCAGGGTTTGGGGAGCCGCCTGGCAAAGACGGCGCTGCAGTTTGCAAGGGATGAGCAACTGCGCGTAGTGCCCCTGTGCCCCTACATGGCCGGGTACATGTCTAAGCACCCGGAATGGCAGGACTTGCTGGCCGATAATATCCGCCTGGGCTAAAAAAAAGGGAGACAGTACTGATCGCAGTACTCCCTCCCCTATTTCCAAACAAATCGTAGTCTTCTGCAACCGCTATGCATCCCGCCCGAAGCACAGATGCGCTGGTTTTGCCTACAGGTATCAGATGGCGCAGAGGGTTCGTATCCGAATTGCCCCGGCTTAGAATCCATCCGTTCAGGTGGGCTGGCCATTATAGCAGTTGTTGGTATGCAGAAATAGGGGAGTCAAGAGGGCGGATGTGGAGTGCTGTACAATTGGCAGCTCGCATAAGCTCTTTTAATATTTACTTTTCAAAGATACATAACTCAAAACACACAATCCTGCCATTTTCTGATTATCAACGGATTACCGGGATTAAGGTTACAGCTAACCTCAAAAAAAAGCACCAGAGCCGAATAAATCAGCCTGGTGCCTGAGATTTGGCTAAAAAGCTTTGAGGTAAATTCTGATTCCCCTTAATGCATACCTCTGCTTGCTGCCGGTATTCTTTACCGCATATCGATCATAGAAGCGCCAAAAAACATAAGCGACCGGTTGGTACCGTCGAGATCAATTTGGTAAATTATGGGGTCGGAGACGCCATCGTTAGGCACATTGGTACAGATGACCACCCCTCCGGTAGAGGAATAGCGGGCTTCGATATCATTGGTGCCGTCCTGTTTCTGCGCGTTCAGTGAGCGGATGCTGCCCGGGTTACTGACATCCATAATGAACAGGCGCATATCAATCAATCTGCCATTCGGGTTTTGGCTGCCGCTGACATCATAACTGAAGAGCACTTCGGTGCCGTCGACTGAAAACATGGGGTTGCTCAGCGCTCCGGGCTCATCTGCCCGCAGGGTATCCAACTGCCCCTGCGGATTGATCAGGTATAGTTCATCTTCGTAATGATTGTTGCCCCGCACGCGGGCTACCACATGATTGGGGTGGGAAGTCCAGTCGAGGCCGGAAAAAGCCCTGCCTTGGGGTGCTTCCGCAAATTCGGTGAGGCCGGTCCCATCGACGTTTATTTTGTAGGCTTTGTTGAAATTCATATACAGCAGCTGACCGCTGTTGGGCGACCAGGCGTAGTCGATGCGCTCGTTGTTGTAGCTCATCACCGGTACTTCACTCGTCACCTGCTGCACGTTACTGCCATCGCGGTCCATCGTAAAGAGATGCACCTGTGTGCCTTCCAGCGAGAGGAACGCCACTTTTTGCCGGTTGGGGCTCATGCGGGGTTTCCAGCAGTCCCCCAGGCCTTCAGTCAGCAGGATTTCATCCACGTAATCTCCGCCGA
>CAJXXJ010000238.1 GCA_913062745.1 uncultured Phaeodactylibacter sp. | reverse complement strand
CGGCGGGGAAGGCCTCGCGGATCGGCTGCTCCAGCTCGCCGGCGTCGCCGCGGCGATCTCCGTGCCGCTCTCCAAAGCTTCTCCATCCAGACTCACGTCCAGCGTAGCAGTCGCCAGCTCGGCTTCACCGCGCAGCACCAGGCGGAATTCCGGAGCAAGCGGGTCATTGGTAGCAAGCTGAATCTCCCGGAAGTACGTCCCCTCAATAACCGGCGCAAATTCGTAAAGCAGGGATAGCGTCTCCTGCGGTGCCACGACAGGAACGAAGGGGATGCCAGCGTAGCTAAACGGCGCGAGCGGCTCCAGGCTGCCGCCCAGAATCAGCAGGTCAGCTTCGCCGGTATTATTGATCTCGACAAACTCCTGCGCGGTGCCGCCGATGATCACCGTACCGAAATCAAGCGTATCTCCTGACATCAGCGTGGCCTCGGTGTCCGTGACCTCCAGTACCGCTGTGGGTATAGCCAGCGTCCAAAGCTCATCACCCGTCTCGCCATTGGTCGCCTCAAAGAACAGGCGGCGGCCCACCTGAATAATATCGTCAACATCAGCATCCCCGGTCGGGTTGATATCGGAAATGCGGGTAGCCGACTCTTCGCCTACCGGCAGCTCGTACAGCTCCTGCCCGAATTCCGGCTCCTCGGCGCTGAAGTAGAGCGCGCTGCCGGAGAAAGTCAGGTCGTCCGGGCCGGAATCTTCCGCCCCCGGATTGATATCCTGAAAGAGGCTGACCTCAATTCCGTCGTAGGTGGAAGCGCCGTCCGTGGAGATAAACCACAGCTCTTCGCCGTTTTCGGCATCCTCCGCTACGAAGTAGCCGCTATTGTTAATCGTAGCCGTAAACGACTCTGGATTTCCATCTTCCTCGCCGGAGTTAAGGTCGCGCAGCAATTGCGTGCCGGCTTCGGTGCCGTCCGTTACCCACAGCTCGTCGCCGTTCACACCGTCATCCGCCTCAAAGAACAACCACTGGCCGAGGACGAAAAAGTTGGTGGGGCTGGAGCTGCCGTCCGGGTTGATGTCTTTGACCAGTACAGTGCCATCCGTAGTGCCATCGGTTTTCCAAAGCTCGGTGCCGTTTGTGCCGTCGTTAGCGCGGAAGAATACCTCGCCGTTGTAAGCGATATACTGCGAAGGCGAAGCATTGCCGTCCGGGCGGATATCTTTAACCAGCTGCGTGCCGGCTGCAGTGCCGTCGCTTACCCATAGCTCGTTGCCGGCAATACCGTCATTAGCGGTGAAGATCATAAAATCGCCCACCACAGTTTTGAAATTCGGGTTGCCGGGTCCGGCCCCCTCCTGAATGTCGATGACCAGCTGCGTGCCTTCCACGGTACCATCCGTTACCCAAAGCTCGGAGCTCACCTCGCCATCATTGGCTGTGAAGTAGAGCAGGTCATTGAATACCACAAAATCGAAGGGGTTGCCGTTGCCTTCCCCCGGCTGAATATCCAGGAACAGCTGCGTGCCTTCCGGCGTGCCGTCGGTTACCCACAGCTCATCCCCGCTGATGCCGTCGTCGGCATTGAAGTAAACCAGCCCTTTGTAAGTAATGAAATCCCGTGGATTGGAATTACCAGCTGCGGTTGCGGGGTCTTCGTTAATATTACGCAACAGGAAGGTCCCTTCGGCAGTGCCATCGGAAATCCAGGGCTCCACACCGATGCCCGGAGCTTCCGCCCGGAAAATCAGCTGGCCATTGCAGGCATGAAACTCCCGCGGGCGGGATTCATCGCCCGGGAAAATGTCTTCCACCAGCATCGGCTGCGCGCTGAGTGCTACGCTTGCCAGTGCCAGGATAAAAGTGTAGAATGACTTCATAGTCTTGAGATTTTATGTAATTAGTTAGCGTCGTTCTTCTTCAAAAACATACTTGCGCAGTACCGCTTCCGGCCCGCCAAACTGACTTTCGTCAAAAACCAAATCCAGCTGAATAATACCGGTGATTTCATCGTATTCGCCTTCACCGCTGATGCCCACCTGCAGTGGCGGCAGCCCGCTGCTTTCCGGCCGGCCTACAGTCACGGTTTGCTCAATGACCTCCACCCGGCCGGATGTGGCCCCGGCTTCAGAAGGGATGAAGCGCAGCGCGTTGGGGATGCGGATTTTGGCGGAAGCCGAAGTCACGCCCAGGTCATCGTAAAGGCGGATCATATTGAATGCATTGGTCCCAAAGTTCGGGTTGGGGTTGTCAAAACCGATAACATCCGGCTGTGTTCGGCTGGGGTAAGCGAAAGCGAAAAACTCGCCACTGCGCCCCGGCGGCACCGGCTCCGGCCCGAAGGAGGTATAGCCAAACAGTTGCGGGAAGGTGATGTCGGGCGCCCAGATGCGCAGATCGACCTGCCCCTGTACGGTAAAGAGCACTTCGGCAGTATCCAGGCCCGCCGCGTACTCTATTCCTTCCACCGGCAGCAGTTCCAGAACAATATTCCGCTCGAGGCGCTGCGGGTCATCAGAGGGCGGGGCGTAGATGCGGAACGATGCCTCCAGCTCGCCGGCTTCGAGCACCGGCTCCTGCAGAATTTCGTAGTCGCTGCCCGGCAGCGCACTGCCGCGTAGCTCGTAGGCCAGTACGGTGCGCTCCGGCAAAGATTTATTGAAGTAAACCGGCAAGTCCAGCGTATCGCCTATCCGCACTGCCGTTTCCGTAAGCACAAAGCCAGCCTGTGCCGGCGCCGTATCAGGAGCCGGCTCTTCCTTTTGGCAGCTCATCAGGACAAACAGGCTGCCAACTGCCAGGTAAATCAAAGCTCTATTCCTCATCGCGGTAAATTATGGTAAACTCCTGCCCCCGGCCGGAACCTGGGAAGCCGAGCTTGATAAAATCAGGCACTACTTCCACCAGCCGCAGCCGTATTTGCCCGCCCGGCGCCGGCACACTGTCGAGCTGCTGAAAGCGAAGCTCGTAATCATAGACTCCGGGAGCCAGGGAAATGTTCTTTTCAAAGGGGTCTTCTCCATCTTCTCCCAGCA
Source organism: uncultured Phaeodactylibacter sp. (assembly GCA_913062745.1). Taxonomy (GTDB): domain Bacteria; phylum Bacteroidota; class Bacteroidia; order Chitinophagales; family Saprospiraceae; genus Phaeodactylibacter. Next base: position 3,321 of record CAJXXJ010000238.1, on the reverse strand, counting down.
ACTCAAAGTTTTGGCCGGCTTGCAGGCTGCCGCTTACCTCCCGCTCCAGGCGGAACAGCACGGCTTCTTCCTGCGGGGCGGCGGACAGGGCTATCGGGATGACGACTGTCGTATCCACCACTTCGCTCAGGTCGAAAGCCAGGCTGTCCAAAGCAGGCTCTGTCACCGTATTCTCGTAGTTGAAGCGGAGAAAAGCGTTTTCCGGGTCAAAAATGTTGCCCTCCCGCTGTGTGGGCCGGGGGTCCTCACAGGCAGCCATTAGCAATGGCAACAAGAGTAGCAGGAACTGCGGTTTCATACTGTGATATTTTAAATTAATACCCTTCATTTTGCGTCAGGTTCGGATTCGCCTCCAGCGCTTCCAGCGGAATTGGCAGGATGTACCGGAAATCCGGATAAGCCAACAAGCAATTCGGGTTTGCCGGCAGGCAGAAATCCCGGTCGATATCGCGGCCGGTGCGGGCCAGGTCAAACAGCAGATGGCCCTCCAGGTGTAGCTCGCGCCGCCTTTCGGCAAAAATTTCGTCCAGCAGTGCCTGCCCGCTGAGCACAGTGGGCTCTGCACCCGGCAGGGCGCGCTGATGCACGATGTCGTAGTCGGCGCGGGCAGCGGCTTCCTGACCGATATTGGCGTAAGCCTCGGCGCGCAGCAGGTCCAGCTCCGCGAGCCGCAGCAGCGGAAAGTCCGTCACCACATCCCGCTCCAACGGGTATTTTAGCGAAAGCGTATCCCCTGCCCCATTGCCTTCGAACAGGCCGAGGCGGATATCTTCTTCGGCAAACAGCGCGAGCAGGTCGTTGCTGATACGGCAGACCGGCTCATCGTCCAGCTCTTCTTCTTCCACAGCGGCACCGATGACGGCGGCGTAGGAATTGATCCCTTCTGCACTCCCCTGCTGAAAGTCCACCGCCATAATGGCCTCCGGAAAGAGATCCCGGCTGAGCCAGGCATCCAGGTAATTTTCGGTATCAATCAGCCCGTAGGCAGGGTCCTCGATCACCGGGGAAGCCAGTTCGACCACCCGTTCCCAGTTGCCGCGGTAAGCTTCCACCCGGGCGAGCAGCCCGCTGGCCAACTGCGGGCTCAGCCAGATGCGTTCGTTGGTGCGGCGGGCATCCGGCCCGATGAGCTCGATGGCCTGTTCCAAATCGGAGACAATCAGCGCATAGCATGCTGCCACCGTAGAGCGGCCCGGGCTTTCGAAAACCGATAGCGGGCGGTCGAGCAGTACGATGCCCGGGTGGCTGGCATCCGGCGTAAAATTGGGCGGCTGCGCAAACAACCGCAGCAGGTCAAAGTGGCCGATTGCCCGCAGTGCCAGCGCTTCGCCCAGCAGGCTGTTCAGCTCTTCCGGACTACCGCGTTCCAGCCGTGGGATGGCCTCGATCAGGTCGTTGGCGCGGCGCAGCAGCCCGTAGCCCACTTCGTAGAAAGCGCCAAGCTGTGAGTTTTCGTAATTCGCATTGAAGGTGCGGTAGTTGGCTTCCACATAAGTATTGACGGCGGTATTGGTCAGGCCGCCGGAGAGAAAGTCTTCCAGGTCGGACGCATTGGGGCTCGGCTGTATATGCCCCACCGTTTCCGGATACAGGGGGAAGTTGCGGCGATAGTAGTTGCTGTTGGCCAGTGCGCTGTAGGCACCGATCATGGCAATACGCACATTTTCGATATTGTCCAGCGCCTCTTCGCGGGAAATTTCGTCCTGCGGCTCCACGTCCAGAAAGCCTTCACAGGCGGTGCCCAGCAGGGCGATACCCAATATGGCGGTTATCGTTCTCATCGCAGTCATGTTTACAAGCCTATGTTTATGCCAAAGCTCCAGGTGCGGGCTTTCGGGAACAAAAATCGGTATTCCGCCACGCTGTTGCGCCCCTGCTCCGCCGTAGTGGTATAAAGGTAGAACAGGTTATCAACCTGCGCGTTCAGCTGCAGCTTGCGCATGCGGAGCAGCTCCAGCCAGGGCTGCGGCAGCTGATAGGACAGCTGCAGGTTAGCCAGGCGGATATGACTGGCGTCAAACAGGAAGCGGGTACTGTTGCGGGTGACCGGATTGCGGGCGTGCAGGCGGCGCGTGTCCGTCAGTACGCCGGGCTGCTGCCAGCGGTACAGCTGATCGACACTCTGATTGTTGAAGTCGATTTGGTTGCCGTCCGTCAAAGTCAGCGCATCGATGATGATGTCCTGCCCGTAGTTGTACTGCATCAGGAAGGACAAGGACAGCCCGCGGTAGCCAAAGTTGTTGATCAGCCCGCCGCTGATGATTGGCACGGACCGCCCGATGGGCACCCGGTTCTCCACGGCGGCTGCTTCCCGCTGATCATCGGTGATGCTGCCATCGGGCAGGTAGTACAGGGCTTTGCCGTTGTAGGGGTCCACGCCGGCGTAGCGGATGCCGAACAGCGTATTGACATCCTCGCCTTCACGCAGGCCGCGCGCATTGAAGCCGCCGGGTATATTTTCCGTAAGGAGGCGCAGCACGGTATTGCGGTTCCAGGCTCCGGTGAAGGTGGTGGACCAGCGCAGCTGCCCTTCGAGGTTGTTGGTATTCAGGGTGATCTCCCAGCCGCGGTTGCGCATATCGCCAAAATTGGCCACGATGGTGGTGAAACCGCTTTCCAGCGGGACCGGTATGGTGGAGATGGCATCGCGGGTGGTTTCGACGTAGTGCTCCACGGTCAGGTCAACGCGGCTGTTCCAAAGGGAGAGGTCGAGCCCGAAATTCAGCTTGTCTTCCCGCTCCCAGGTCAGGCGGTCGTTGGGCGCACTGCTGGGGGCCAGGCCGACGAGGTCTCCGTAGCCCAGGTCTGTATCAAAGCGGTACAGCCCGCGGGCGGTGTAGGTGCCGATGCGGGAGTTGCCGGTCAGCCCGTAGGAAGCGCGCAGCTTGGCAAAGCTCAGCCAGTCGGCCTGCAGCCATTTTTCTTCGCTGAAAGCCCAGCCGGCACCGAGGGCGTAGAAGGTCTCGGAATTGACATCACCGCCGAAGAGGGAAGAGGCATCGCGGCGTACGCTGGTGCTGAAGTAGTAGCGGTAGTCAAAATCGTAGCTCGCCTGCCCGAAGTACGACAGGGTGTTGCGCTCGAAGCGGGCTTCATCGGCTTGTGTATTCTCGTTGGCGATGGTACCGATCTGCCGCAGGTCATCGAGCGGGAAATTGCTGGCGGAGATGCGCTGTTCGCGGCGGTTCTGCCCATTAGCCTCTGCTCCGGCCAGGGCGCTGAAGTGGTGCACGTCTGACCAGTTTTTGCTGTAGCTCAGCTGCCCGTTGGTGACCCACTGTACATTGAGGCGGTTGAGGCGGATGCCAAAGCCGTTGCGGC
>CAJXXJ010000237.1 GCA_913062745.1 uncultured Phaeodactylibacter sp. | reverse complement strand
CCTTTAAACAAAAAAAGCCGGCGGAACTGTACAGCTCCGTCGGCTTTTTTATAGAAAAGAGGCGGCTTACGCCAGTGCTTTGTTCTTCGCGCGCTTACGTTCGTGCTCTTTGAGCAGCGTCTTGCGCAACCGGATAGATTCCGGTGTCACCTCCACGTATTCATCCTCCTGAATGTATTCCAGTGCTTCTTCCAGTGTAAATACCTGCGGCGGAACGAGCTTAAGCTTGTCATCCGCGCCGGAAGAACGCATATTGGTCAGCTTCTTGGTCTTGGTGAGGTTCACCACAAGGTCACCGGGGCGGCTGTTTTCGCCTACCACCTGGCCTTCGTAGATTTCATCACCCGCTGTGATAAAGAATTTACCGCGTTCCTGCAGGTTGTTGATACTGTAAGGGATGGCGGTGCCGGTTTCCATAGAGATCAGAGAGCCATTGATACGGCCCGGAATTTCTCCTTTGTGCGGCTGGAATTCCTCGCAGCGGTGCGTCATGATTGCCTCGCCTGCCGTTGCCGTCAGCATTTGGCTACGCAGGCCGATGATACCCCGGGAGGGTACCTCAAAACGCAGCTGCACCCGGTCGCCCTTCGGCTCCATAGAGCTCATGAGGCCTTTGCGGCGCGTCACCATATCGATAGCCGTGCCGGACATATTTTCCGGAAGGTCGATGGTCAGCTCTTCTACCGGCTCGTGGGTGACGCCGTCGATCTCTTTAGTGATTACCTGCGGCTGCCCGATCTGCAGCTCGTAGCCCTCGCGGCGCATCGTTTCCACCAGTACTGCGAGGTGCAGTACGCCCCGGCCGTACACGCGGAAAGAATCGGCTGAGCCGGTTTCTTCCACCCGCAGCGCCAGGTTGCGCTCCAGTTCCTTCTCCAGGCGTTCCTTCACGTGACGGGAGGTCACGAATTTGCCTTCGCGGCCAAAGAAAGGCGAATCGTTGATGGTAAATACCATGCTCATCGTCGGCTCGTCGATCGCGATTGTAGGCAGCGCCTCCGGGTTTTCGTAGTCGGCAATGGTATCGCCGATTTCGAAGCCTTCCACGCCGTAGATACCACAGATTTCGCCGGCTTTCACCTCCTTCGTCTCCACCCGGTTGAAACCGTCGAATACGAACAGGTCCTTGATACGTCCCTTTTCAATGCTGCCGTCTTTTTTGCAAAGCGAAACCAGCTGCCCGCTCTTCAGGGAGCCGCGGTTGAGCCGGCCAATAGCAATCCGGCCGATGTATTTGGAAAAGTCCAGTGAAGTGACCAGCAGCTGTGGGCTGCCCTCTGCCACTTTGGGCGGCGGGATGTGCTCCAGAATAGCATCAAGCAGGGGCGCGATGTTGTCCGTTTTGTCCCGCCAGTCGTTGCTCATCCAGCCAAACTTGGCAGAACCGTAGATGGTCGGAAAGTCCAGCTGATCTTCAGTTGCCTCCAGGTTGAACATCAGGTCAAATACCGCCTCCTGAGCTTCGTCAGGCGTACAGTTTTCCTTATCCACCTTGTTGACCACCACGATGGGCTTCAGCCCCAGCTCGATGGCTTTTTGCGTTACGAAGCGCGTCTGTGGCATCGGGCCTTCAAAGGCATCCACCAGCAGCAGCACGCCGTCGGCCATGTTGAGCACCCGCTCTACCTCACCGCCGAAGTCGCTGTGGCCAGGGGTGTCAATGATGTTGATCTTAACGCCTTTGTAGGTGATCGATACGTTCTTAGACAGAATCGTGATCCCCCGCTCGCGCTCCAGATCGTTGTTATCCAGGATCAGCTCACCGGGTGTTTCGTGATCGCCGAAGAGCTGGCCGGCCAAAATCATCTTGTCTACCAGGGTAGTCTTACCGTGGTCTACGTGCGCGATAATGGCGATATTTCTGATATCCATAAATTCAAAAAGTTAAGCCAATACCCCTTCAAAAAAGGTATTGGTTTGAAAAAGAGCCGCAAAGATAGGAGGAATTCTCAGGATAAGCTACCTCCGGCTGTTAATTGTATGATAAAAGATTTTACCGCAGCTTAAAGCTTTGTACGATTTCCTGCCGGCGCACAGTATCACAGACGAGCTCCAGGTCCAGCGTGACTTTTTCAAAGCGCAGCGCATAGCGCTGCAGCGTCATGTTTTGGCTAATTTCCTGCTGCCCGGCAGGGGTGGTCCCTACAAACTTACCCGCCTCTTCCCTAAACCCGGCCATTAGCTCCTGAGCTGTGCGCAGCACGTTGGTATTGTTGCGGTTAATAAGGCCTACGGTTAGTGCGAGTTTTATCTTTCGGGCAATCATGATGCAAGTGTTATCGGGTGTTTGATGGTATAACTTTAATCCGGAGGATTTGTTCTCCCCGGGTGCTGGCTTTGCCCTTTTTGACAATTACCCGGCAAAAGTATAGTCTTTGCACTCCGAAAGGCAACAATCCTGCTCACCCCAAAGCTACATCCAGCGTCATCATGATGCTGAAGCCGCCGATGACCGACATGGAGACCAGGTCCTCATTGCCGCTGCGGTGCGCTTCGGGGATCAGCTCTTCCACCACTACAAAAATCATAGCGCCTGCCGCGAAGGACAGCGCATAGGGCAGTACAGGCCGCATAGACAGGACCGCCAGCGCCCCGATGACGCCAAAAATGGGCTCTACCACACCGGAAGCCTGTCCGTAGAGAAAGGACTTCCAGCGGCTCATCCCTTCCCGGCGCAGCGGCACGGATACGGCTGCCCCTTCCGGAAAATTTTGCAACCCTATACCGATCGCCAGCGCCAGGGCAGCTCCCAGCGTAGCACTGGAAAAGCCGTGGACGACTGCCCCGAAGGCCACTCCGATGGCCAGCCCTTCCGGTATATTGTGCAGCGTGATGGCAAGTACCAGCAGTACACTGCGCCGCCAGCTTGTGGGGATCCCCTCGGCTTCCTCCATTTTGCCGCCCAGGTGGAGGTGAGGCAGCAGCTTGTCCAGCCCCGCAATGAACAGCGCGCCGGTGATGAAGCCGGTGACGGCAGGGAACCATTCCGGCATACTGCTCACTTCCTTTGCCATTTCAATGGCCGGCGCCAGCAACGACCAAAAACTGGCCGCAATCATCACGCCGGCTGCCATACCGAGCATAGCATCGAGTACTTTTTGGTTGACGGCTTTGAAGAAGAATACGATACTGGCGCCCAGTGCGGTGACGCCCCAGGTAAACAGCGTGCCCATCAGGGCTTGTATCGGCGGGCTGTACTCTGATAAAAAGTCGAGGATTGGCTGCATGCGTTTTCGTTTGGTCTGAATTTAGGGAATTACAGGCTTATTTGTGCTGCAACGGCAAGCAACAGGGGCATGTTCCCGCCTTTTTTTACCTTACGGAAAAACTCCGGCCCCGCATGGCAGCACAGGAACATACTGTTTTCATCAGCCGGGAGCTGTCGGCAGATAGCGCCTTTCGGCAAATATTGCAGGCCGCCGGCTGGCAGCTTACCGGTTTCTCGCTCATTGAGTTTGAAGCCGTCCCTTTCGCAGAATTGCCGGAAGCAGACTGGCTGTTTTTCTACAGCCCCCGCGCTGTCCGGTTTTTCCGTAAGGGCATTGAGCTGCCAGCCCGGCCAGCTTACCGGATAGCGGCTGTCGGGCCCGGCACTGCCCGCGCCCTCGCCCAGGCCGGGATCCCGGTAGACTTTGCCGGTACGGGGGTGCCCGAAGAAACGGCCGCCGCCTTTGCCCGCACCGCAGAAGGGCAACGGGTCGTTTTTCCGCAAGCCCGAAATTCCCGGCAGTCTGTGCAGCGGCTGTTGGCGGGGCGCATACAAGCCATACCCTTGGTCGTCTATGAGAATTTCCCCCGACAGGAATTTCCGCAACCCAATGCCCGGGTGCTGGTCTTTACGAGCCCGATGAATGTTCGGGCGTACTGTTCGCGCTATCCGTTTCGGCCCGGGCAGGGCCTTGTGGCTATCGGGCAACCCACTGCGGAGGCCATCCGGGCGCAGGGGCGGGAGCCGGCTGTAGCCGACGAGCCGTCCGAAGAAGGCCTGGCCCGCGCTGTGCTGAACCTTGGAAGCGATTTCTCCGGTTTTTGATAAAAGTCATTACACCCCTCTGACAATTATCATAGAGTTCGGGTGGGCCCTGTGATACCTTTGGCTTAGACAATATCCTATAAACGTATGATGTCCTTAAGCCAAACAACCATGAAAGAAGCCAATAGCAATATTGCTCCTTACCGTATCCAACAAGGAATGGTCGCCCTGGAATTGGGGGCTACAGATAACAAAATCCTTGAATTCTTCGACTACCTGACCGGCCAGGTGCCTACCGGCTGCGTCTACTTCCTGCATGTGCTGCCTGAATTTGACGTGCTGAGCGGCATACTGGGGCGCGAAGGGGAGCAGGTAATCAGCAATTACGAAATCAATGATGAGGTGGTGGCCCGTATGGAGCGCGAAATCCGCAGCCGCATGAATCATCGGGATGGCATGCACGTGCAGTTCGACGTCAAAGAGGGCAACCCGCTGGAGCAGCTGCTCGAGGATGCCAAAGATGTCCGCGCAGACCTGATCGTCATCGGGCAGAAGAGCGGAGTCAATAAGCACGGCATACTGGCCAAAAACCTGGCGCGCAAGGCGAAAGCCAATACCCTGATCATACCCGATAAAGCGACCGCCGGCATCAGGCGCATGATCGTGCCCATTGACTTTTCAAAGAATTCAGTCAAGGCGTTGCGCACGGCCATCTCGCTCAACGAAAGCCTGGAGGAACCGGCAGAAATCGTAGTGCTCAATATCTACGAGATGCCCAACCTCAGTGTCTATAAAATTCAGCGTACGCGGGAGCAGTTCGAAAAGATGCTGCAGCGGGACCACGAGGAAGCGATGGATGCTTTCCTGAACACGCAGGTCCCCGGGTACCGGGATACGCTGACGACTCAATTAGTGATGCAAAAAACACCGGGCATCGCGCAGTACATAATGGATTACGCTACGGAAGAAGGCGGCGACCTGATCGTTATGGGGGCCAAAGGGCACTCCAAGGTAGAGCTGTTGCTGCTGGGCAGCGTAACCGAAAAAGTGCTGGCCATGAATGAGCACATCCCGACTCTGGTAGTCAAGTAAGTGCGGCCCGGATGAGAAACTCTATTTAGTGAGGTTAGTTTTTCGGGAGGCCGCCTAAGCAACAGGCTTAGGCGGTCCTTTTCCCTGCCTCTTTTTACCTAACCACGGGTGCCCGACACCTGGCAAAAGCCCAATGATTATGATTATTTCTGATAATGTCACACTGCAGGATATCGCTTTTGAATTTCACCGCATCTTCCCCGGCCTGAAGCTGGAGTTCTATGCTCAGGCGCACGAAGAAGGGGAGGGCTCTCCGGTGAAAGAGCGCCTCGACCCCGGCAGCAGCCTGAAACAAGCCGGCAAAGTAACTACTGAGGCGGACCTCGAGTTTGATCCGGAGATGAGCGTCAGTGAGCTGGAGCAAATGCTTGCTGAGCGCTACGGCCTGAATGCGCAGGTATTCCGCAAATCCGGCAACCTCTGGATGCAGACCACCTCCACCGACCACTGGTCACTGGCGCAGCAAAACCGCAAAGGCGGCAGCTCCGAAATACACTATAAAGAAAAACACAACTCATGATCGACATCCGCACTTCCGTAGGGCAGATAATGAGCCGCAACGTGCTCTTCGCCAAGCCTCATTTTAGCTTTAGCGAGGTAGCCCGCCTCTTTTCCGAAATGAAAATCCACCACCTGCCGGTAATCAACGAGGAGCGCAGGCTCATCGGCGTCATCAGCGCCAATGACGTGATGCGCGCTTACAGCCGCCTGTTATCCGGAGGCGAGAGCGACCTGGCGGGCATGGATGAGCGGGTCAAAGTGGCAGACCTGATGACGAGCGACCCGGTCTACGTATGCCCGGCCACCTCGATACACAAAGCGGCAGAGCTGTTCAACAACCACCGCATTCAGTGCCTGCCGGTAGTGGAAGGCACTGAGGTGAAAGGAATCGTCACGAGCCGTGACCTGGTGCGCTACTTTGCGGAGCACTAACCGGAAGCGTACACTTTTAACCTATTAAGAAAATAACGGGTGGGCTGTCGTGCCTGCCTGACGATTAAATTGGCTTTTGCGACTAGGACGAGGGGCGATCATCTTCATTGATGGTTGCCCTTTTTTGATGAATGTCACCCAAGCAGGGTGACAAACCGCAGGGCTACGGGCCTGATTTTGCGTTAAATTGATGTTAACTAATTGCTCGTCTGAAAGGAGCATTAGCATTATTCCCTGACCAATACCGCACGCTATGAAAAGCATACTCCTTCCCACCGACTTTTCCGATTGTTCCCGGCATGCGCTT
>CAJXXJ010000236.1 GCA_913062745.1 uncultured Phaeodactylibacter sp. | reverse complement strand
CCGGCAGGGCGTTAAGATGGACAACCTCATTCAGGTGGGGCACAATGTGGAAATAGGTGCGCATACCGTCATTGCCGCACAAACGGGCATAGCCGGCAGCACTAAGATTGGCCGCCACTGCCGGATAGGCGGGCAGGTAGGCTTCGTGGGGCATATCGAAATCGCAGACGGGACGCAAATACAGGCGCAGAGCGGTATCGCCGCCCCTGTCACCGCTCCCAATCAGGCCCTGTTTGGTTCGCCGGCTATCGGCTACCGGGACTTTTTACGTTCCCATTCCGTATTTAAAAAGCTGCCGGAGCTGTACCGGAAGATCAATCAATTGGAAAAACAGCTGGCTGATACCCAAAAAAACACCCCTGCCGAATAGGTGCGGGCAGCCCCGCAAGGACTAACTTGCCCAAATTCCTTAATTTTGCAATAATCCTCAGCCGACTACACACTCATATATGAAACAACAACAAACGATCAAAGCTCCGGTCACGGTAGAAGGCGTCGGCCTGCATACCGGCAAAACGGTAAAGCTTACCTTCAACCCCGCACCAGTCGACCACGGTTATAAATTTCAGCGGCTCGACCTGGACGATGAGCCTGTCCTGAGCGCCGATGTCAACCGCGTCGTCTCTACGCAGCGGGGCACCACGCTAAAGGTAGGCTCCGCCGAAGTTAACACCGTGGAGCACGCCCTTTCTGCCCTGTCCGGCCTGGGAATCGATAATGTGCTCATTCAGCTCGATGGCCCGGAAGTGCCGATCCTGGACGGCAGCGCGGCACCATTTGTCAAAGCCCTCAAAGAAGTGGGCGTAGAAGAGCAGGATAAGGAACGCGATTACTTCGTAGTGGAGGAGCCGATTTTCTTCAAGGATGAAGAGACCGGCGCGGAGCTTGTGGCACTGCCGCACGACAGCTTCGAAGTGGTCGCTATGATCGACTTCAACTCCAATGTGCTGGGGCAGCAGTACGCCCACCTCAACGGCACCACAGATTACGGTACGGAAATCGCGCCCTGCCGCACCTTTGTATTTCTGCACGAACTCGAATACCTCTTTGACCAGAACCTGATCAAAGGAGGGGACCTGGATAACGCCATCGTCATCGTCGACCGAAAGGTAGAACAGGACGAGCTGGACCGAATTGCCGAGAAGCTGGGCAAACCCAGCGTAACCGTGGATCAGGAAGGCATCCTGAATACCGTCAAGCTGCACTTCAAAAACGAGCCGGCGCGGCACAAGCTGCTCGATATCGTGGGAGACGTTGCACTGCTCGGCATGCCGATCAAGGGTAAAATTGTAGCTACCAAACCTGGGCACAAAGCCAATATCGCCTTCACCCAGCAGCTCAAGCAAATTGCCCGGGAGCAGCGCAAGCTCAAAGGAAAGCCGCAGTATGACCCGGATGCAGAGCCGCTGTTTGATGCAGTCAAAATTGCCTCCTGGCTCCCCCATCGCTACCCGTTCCTACTGGTGGATAAGGTGATTGAGCTGACGGACAAACACGTCGTAGGCGTAAAGAACGTGACCTTTAATGAGCAATTCTTCCAGGGGCACTTCCCCAATAACCCCGTCATGCCGGGCGTGCTGCAGATAGAAGCGATGGCACAGACAGGCGGCGTACTCGCACTGTCTACGGTAGACGACCCGGGCAACTGGGATACCTACTTCCTGAAAATTGAGAACGCTAAATTTAAACACAAAGTAGTCCCGGGTGACACCGTGCTCTTCAAATTGGAGCTCATGGCACCCATCCGCCGTGGTATCTGCCAAATGCAGGCCACAGCCTACGTAGGCAACAAAATTGTTTCCGAAGCGGAACTGACTGCTCAAATCGTTAAGCGCTCATAAGATGAACATCAATAATAGCAACAACAACTGCTTCATCCACCCGGAGGCGACCATCGGTGAGGGCGTGGAAATTGGGCCATTCAGCTATATCGATAAAGATGTGGTAATCGGAGATGGCACCTGGATCGGCCCTTCGGTAACCATCTTTGAAGGGGCCAGAATCGGTAAGAACTGCCGGATTTTTCCCGGTGCAGTCATTGCCGGTGTCCCTCAGGATTTGAAATTCAGAGGGGAAAAAACGACCGCTGAGATCGGGGATAATACCACTATCCGCGAATACGTAACCATCAACCGGGGCACTTCCTACGCCGACCGGACTGTGGTGGGCAGCAACTGCCTGCTGATGGCCTACGCGCATGTGGCGCACGATTGTGTACTGGGCAACCACATCATCCTGGCCAATAACGTCAACCTGGCGGGCCATGTAGAGGTGGGCGACTGGGCTATACTCGAAGGCCTGGTAGCCGTACAGCAATTCATCAAGATTGGCAAGCACGCTTTCATAGCCGGCGGGTCGCTGGTGCGCAAACACGTACCGCCCTACGTAAAAGCTGCCCGCGAGCCGCTGTCTTACGCAGGAGTCAACAGCATTGGCCTGCGCCGCCGCGATTTCAACTCGGAGCAGATCAACGAAATACAGGAAATCTACCGCATCCTTTTCGTCAAAGGGTACAGCACCTCTCACGCTCTGGAAATCATCGAGGATTCCCTGAAGCCTACGGATGAGCGGGAGAATATCCTGGACTTTATCCGCTCGGCAGACCCCGGCATCATGCGGGGCTTCACCCCCATCAACGGCAGGAACCTGGATGAAGATTGAACTGGACAAGGTCGGCAAGCGCTATAAAATGGAATGGATACTCCGGGGGATCGACCTGAGCATCGCCCCGCAGAGCCGTTACGCCATCACTGGCCCGAACGGCTCTGGCAAATCCACCCTGATGAAGATGCTTTCCGGCTATCTCAGCCCTTCCAAAGGGGCTATCCGGTTTTCAAAAGAGGACAACAAGCTACCAGCCGGCGAGGTCTACAAACACCTGGCGTACGCCGCTCCTTATATCGACCTGATCGAGGAGCTCTCCCTGCTCGAAGCCATTGATTTTCACCAGAAATTCAAGCCCTTGCTGCCCGGTATGGATACGGAGGGCGTCTACCAACTCCTCGGCTTTCGCAAAGCCCGCAGTAAGCAAATCCGCAACTTTTCCTCAGGCATGAAGCAGCGGCTTAAACTGGCGCTTGCTCTGTGCTCTGACACCTCACTGCTGCTGCTCGATGAGCCCACCACCAATCTCGACACGGAGGGCATCGAGTGGTATCGAAGCCTGATTGAGCGTTTCGCCGAAGGGCGTACCCTGCTCATTGCTTCCAATGTAGCGGTAGACTTTGATTTTTGTGAAAACGAGATCGATATTCTGCAGTACAAGGACAAGCGCTAATACTTGTCATCCACTTTTAGCGACAGCAAGCCGGCCAGTATCATAAACCCGCCACCCACGATCAGCGCAAATACCGCCTCGCCGGAGAAAAAGCGCCCGACGATGAAGCCCAGAATCGTAGCCGCTACAATTTGCGGGATGACGATGAAGAAATTAAAAACCCCCATGTAATACCCCATCTTATCCGGCGGAAGCGCCCCTGCCAGCATCGCATAGGGCATAGACAAAATGCTTGCCCAGGCAATACCGATGCCGATCATCGGCAGCAGCAGCCAGTTAGGGTCCCCGATGAAGTAGATGGAAATGAGGCTTAGCCCGCCAATCACTAGCCCAACCATGTGCGTGAACCGGCGGCTTGTGTGCTTCGCAAGGTAAGGCAGGCCAAACGCCACGAGCGCCGCCACGCCATTGTACACTGCAAAAAGGAAACCTACCCAGTCCGCCCCTTCATTGTAGACGAGAGAGGTAGCGTCCGTAGTGCCGTAGATATGCTTGGTGACTGCCGAGGTGGTGTAAATCCACATAGAGAACAGGGCAAACCAAGAGAAAAACTGTACCACGGCCAACTGCTGCATCGTTTTGGGCATGCGCAACAGGTCGCTCATGATGGTCACAAAGCCGTTCTCATACCGGCCCTGCCGCATCATCGCAGCCGCTGCTACCCACAGCACGCCTACCACAAACAGCAGGCCGGCCAGGATGTAAAGCTCCTTATCCAGCTCTGCCTGTACCAGCGCCAGTACGCCCAGCAAGCCGATACCGCCGGATATTGCTCCTGCCTTCCGCATGCCACTCGCGCGGGCGGTGTATTGTTCTTTGGTCAGTTCCTCTACCGGGATTTCCTCTTCCCCGGTATCGGCGAACTGCTTCAGCTCCTCCGGGGGATACTCGTGGGAGTTGAAGACCGTCCAGAGCACCGCCAGCAGGAAGACGATAGCACCAAGATAGTACGACCACTTCACCGCGTCTGAAATCTCCCCTTCCCCGGCTGTGTTGGCTACACCAAACCAGTTGTTCAGCATCCACGGCAGCATAGAGGCAATGACTGCGCCGGTGCCGATGAAGAAGCTCTGCATGGCAAAGCCCATCGTACGCTGATCGGAGGGCAGGTTATCCCCCACGAAAGCCCGGAACGGCTCCATGCTGATGTTGATGGAAGCGTCCATAATCCACAGCATGCCGGCGGCTACCCATAGCGTGGGCGAGTTGGGCATGAGGCACAGGGAGATGGAGGCTAGGATAGCCCCCACCAGGAAGTACGGCCGGCGGCGCCCCAGCTTCGGATGCCAGGTGCGGTCGCTGAAGTAGCCCACCACCGGCTGCACAAGCAGGCCCGTGAGCGGCGCAGCTATCCACAGGATAGGGATTTGCTCTACATCAGCGCCCAGTGTTTCGAAGATGCGGCTGGTATTGGCATTCTGCAGGGCAAAGCCGAATTGGATGCCCAGGAAGCCGAAGCTCATGTTCCAGATTTGCCAGAAGGTGAGGCGGGGTTTGGTTAAGGTTGTTGTACTCATGCTGTTAATTTCCCAGTCGTGTTTTCAAGGTCTTCAGCCCCTCCCGCACCGCCCGCAGCCGCTTGATCACCTCTTTCTTCTCCCGGTGCCAGGCCTGCGAACGCTCAATCTCATTGCGGGCTCCCTCTATGGTGAAGCCCCGCTCTTTGACCAGCTGGTAGATCAGATACAGCTGCTCAATATTCTGCAGGGTGAAGCGGCGGTCCCCTTTGCTGTTTTTGTGCGGTTTCAGAAAATCGAACTCCCCCTCCCAAAAGCGAATGAGGGATTTGCTGACCTCAAACATCTCGGCGACTTCGCCAATGGTGTAATACCGCTTAGTTTGCGACTCGTCCTCTTCAAAGATGGGTAGTTTTTTCATGGGCTGTATTTATGCTGGCAATATAGAAATTTCAGGGCAGGCTACAACTTGCGGCGCAGCAATTCATTGGTGACTTTAGGGTCGGCCTTACCGCGGGAAGCTTTCATCACCTCGCCCATAAAGAAGCCAATCAGGCCTTTTTTGCCTTTGCGGTAACGCGCCACCTCGTCCGGGTGGCCGGCCAGCACCTGATCCACCAGTTGTTCCAGTTCATCTTCATTGGATGTTTGCAGCAGGTTGAGCGACTGCGCCAGTGCAAGTGGCTGTGCATCCGGCTGTTCCATCATAGCCGGGAAGAGCTGCTGATAGGCGGCGCTGTTGGACACCTTTCCCTCCTCGATGATTTGCAAAAAGCCAGCTAACTGCCCGGCGCCAACCGGGAATTGGGAAAGCGGAACGGAAAGCTCTTCGGCGTAAGGCATCACCTTATTGATCATCAGGTTGGCAGCGGCTTTGTAATGCGGCGTATGCTCCGCCAGCGCAATAAAAAACAGCGCGGGCGCCTGCTCTTCGGTAAGCAGATTGACATCGTACTCCGGAAGCCCGTAGTCGGCAGACAGCCGCTGCCGCATCTGCCAGGGCAGTACAGGCATATCCGCCTGCACTTTGCGCAGCCAGTCGACAGAGAGCAGCACCGGCGGCAGGTCCGGCTCCGGGAAATAGCGGTAGTCGTGGGCATCCTCCTTGTCTCGCAGCGGGGAAGTTACCCCGGTATTCGGGTCAAAGTTGAGCGTTTGTTGCTGTACCTGCCCTCCGCTTTCGATCAGTGCAATCTGCCGTTTCACCTCGTAGGCGATAGCCCGGCGGGCGTAGCGCATGGAGTTCAGGTTTTTGATTTCGCAGCGCTCGCCCAGCTGCTGACTGCCGGCAGGGCGCACCGATACATTTACATCGCAGCGCAACGAGCCCTGTTCCATATTGCCATCCGATATTTCGAGGTAGCGCACGAGCTGCCGCATTGCGCTCATAAAAGCATCCACCTCTTCAGCCGATCGCAAGTCCGGCTCACTGACCACTTCCAGCAGCGGGACACCGGCCCGGTTGAGGTCAATCTGCGAGTACGGGCCATCGGTATCGTGCATAGATTTGCCGGCATCTTCCTCCATGTGGATGTGGTGGATGCGGATGGTCCGCTCCTCCTCCCCCACCCTG
>CAJXXJ010000235.1 GCA_913062745.1 uncultured Phaeodactylibacter sp. | reverse complement strand
CAGGTATTCCTGAATATAACCGAACGAGGAATGGACCTGGAAGAAGCCATCTCTCACCCTCGTTTTCATCATCAATGGCTACCGGATGAGATTTGGGTGGAAAACAGCACCTTGCTACCGGCTACAGCACGCGCGCTTCAGTTTCAGGGGTACCGCATCGTGGAAAAGGCCTCCCTGGGCCGGGTAAAAGCCGTGCAGGTGCTAGCAAATGGGCAACGAATCGGGGTAGGTGATGCGAGGAATCCCGATGATCACGCACAGGGAAATTAAAATCTGTCTTGAACCAATTTTCACCAGTGTGCTTATAGTATCAAAACAAGCAATATGAAACGCTTTTTACTCTTTGCTTTAGCATGCACCTTCAGCGCACTGAGCCTGCACGCGCAGGAAATCGAAGTGCCGGAAACACAGCTGCCGCTCCTCACTAAGCGCACTGCTACCTGGTGCTCCAAGTGCGGCGGTTACGGCTGGTCGCTATTCCGTGACCTGCTGGCGGATAACGAATCACAGGCGCTCGTCATAGCCGCTCACTACGGAGGCAGTCAGTTGGAAAACC
Organism: uncultured Phaeodactylibacter sp.; assembly: GCA_913062745.1. Taxonomy (GTDB): domain Bacteria; phylum Bacteroidota; class Bacteroidia; order Chitinophagales; family Saprospiraceae; genus Phaeodactylibacter. Next base: position 5,768 of record CAJXXJ010000235.1, on the reverse strand, counting down.
CGGCCTCTGCAGCCCTTGTGGACGAGCTCGGCGGTTTCAGCCAGCCGATTTTTTACCTGAATACCGATAACCTGGGCGTGAACAGCTCCAATACCGATCAGGTGCGGCAGCAGGTACAGCAGCAGGTACAGCAGATTAGCGAGCAGGCACCGCAGGCGCAGACCGGTATTCTGGCGTACCCCGATGTGGAAGCTGAGGAGTTGGTGATACAGACTAAAACGCGCTTCTTCCAGCCTTCGCAGGAGAACGTGCGCCTGGCAGTCTACCTCATACAGCCAGAGGTGGTAGCCTCACAGACCGGGCAGGGCAGCGATGCCGAGCATAAGAATGTACTGCGCATGGCGGTGGGCGGAGAGACTTTCGGCGAGCTGCTGGGTACAGCCTTTGCGAGCGGAGACGAGGAAGAACGGGAGTACCGCATCAGCTACGCAGATTTGCAGGCTGCCGGATTCGAAGACCTGTCCGGACTGGGTGATGGCCAAATCCTCATCGGCGCGGTTCTCTGGATCGGCAGTGCCGGCAACTACGCGGTCCTCAATGCCAATCAGGTGCGCGAGACCTTGATCTCTGCTACCCGCGCTCCGTTGGCGCTGCAGCAGATGCAGGCTTACCCCACACCGGCGCACGAGCAACTAACGGTACATGTACAGCTTAAGCATGCATGGGCGGGCGTACGCTTGCAGCTTACAGACGGGCAGGGGCGTGTGCTGCGGCAGCTCTTTCAGGGCAACCTGCCTTCCGGCGGACAGACTTTTGAGTTGCAGCGGGGTGGATTGCCTGCCGGGCAATACTACCTGCAGCTCACCGATGGAAAGCAGACGGCTACGCATCCGGTAATTTTCCGATAAGGCGATTCACCATGCTACCGGCAGCGCCTGCCTTGGTGGCGCTCTGCCGGCAGCACTCAAACCTAAAATGATGAAACAGACCATTTGTACCCTGTTGATAGCTGTGGCGTTCTTTGCCGTGCAGGCACAGGACACTTTCTCTATCGTTGCCGTAGACCCCGAAACCGGAGAAGTTGGCAGCGCCGGTGCGACCTGCGTACCCGGCATCGGGCAAATCGGCGGCGTCATCCTGCTCAGCGGCATTATTCCCGGCAGGGGAGGGGTGAATGCACAGGCTTATATTTGCCTCAACCCACATATCAACCTGGTCAATGGAGTGGCCCGCCTCGGCGAAGGCAGCAGCCCGCAGGATGTCATCGACTGGCTGATAGCCAATGACGCCTGCAATTCCCAAAATTTTAACCCGCAGTACCGGCAATACGGCGTTGCTGCGCTGGATGAAAACGGGCAGGCTTCGGCAGCAGCGTTTACCGGGCAGAGTGCGGACGACTGGAAGGGGCACCGCACCGGGGCGACCTACGCCATACAGGGCAATATCCTCAAAGGCCCGGAAGTAGTCGATAATATGGAGGCTGCCTTCAACAACACAACAGGCACGCTGGCGGAACGGCTGATGGCGGCCATGCAGGGTGCTAATATGGTCGGTGCGGATGCCCGCTGTACCGATGCCGGCACCTCATCTACATCTGCTTTCCTGCGCGTATTCAAGCCGGGCGACGACCCGGACGACCCCTGGCTGGAGCTGAATGTGGCGGAAACCCTGCCCGGTGTGGAGCCAATTGACTCCCTGCAGGCGCTCTTTGATGAATGGCTGCTGACGGAGTCGCGCGGCAGCCTGCAGCCGGAGCAGCCCGCCTTCCGGGCTTATCCCAACCCGGCCAGAGAACAGTTGCAGATTGAAGTGCTGGCCGTGGCGGATGCCTTCCGGCTAAAGTGGGTCGCTACCGGAGGGCAGGTTGTACAGGAAGTACCGGTGCTGCCCGGGCGGCAGCAGGTCGAAATGCCTGAGCAGTCCGGCTTGTACTGGCTTTGCCTCTCGGATGATACCGGCCGCAGCTACCGCCCGCAGCGCATTACGGTAGTCCGCTGAGAAATGCTACATTCGCGCAAATTGAAAGAGGTATGCGACTGGACCTGGATTTACTGCGTTACAAAGATCAACTGCGGATCAGGCGGGAGGATGGCAAAAGGTTTATCTTTGACCCCGTCCGGAAAAAGTGGCTGGTGCTGCAACCCGAGGAAATGGTCCGGCAACTGGTGCTGTGCTACCTGCTGGAAGAACGTGGCTACCGCAAAACCCGGCTGAGCATGGAGCGCGGGCTTCAGGTCAATACCCTGCAGCGCCGCTTTGACCTGTTGGCGTACGATGCACAGGTGGCTCCCTTTCTGCTCATCGAGTGCAAAGCGCCACAGGTGAAAATCGGGCCCGCTGTATTTGAGCAGGCGGCCTGGTACAATACGCAGCTGCAGGTGCCATACCTTATGGTGACCAACGGAATGGACACTTACTGCTGCGCTATGGACTACGATCAGCGGAAGTTCAACTTTCTGGAAGCTATACCCGAGGGCTGCTGAAGGTGCAGAACCGCAGCCCAGCCTTATGTGTTGACCGAATATACTGAGCTCTGACCAAATTAATATGAAGAAAAACGAAACCATCCTCATTACCGGGGCCAATGGGCAAATCGGTACCGTTCTTACGCAGGCACTGCGCGATGCCTACTCTGCAGAGCAAGTGGTTGCGACGGATATCCGCCGCCCGCAGGCCCAATCTGACGGGCCCTTTGAAATGCTCGACGTGCTCGATGCAGAAGCCCTGAATGGCCTTGTCAAAAAATATAAGGTGCGACAGATTTATCATCTGGCGGCCATTCTTTCGGCTAAGGGAGAGCAAAATCCACAATGGGCCTGGGACATCAACATGTCTGGCCTGTTTAATGTGCTGAACGCGGCGAAGGAATACGGGCTAAAGGTGTTTTGCCCCAGCTCCATTGCTGTTTTCGGCGGAGCCACTCCTAAAGTGGATACTCCGCAGGACGCCGTGCTGCAGCCGGCAACGGTCTACGGCATCAGCAAGGTGGCGGGAGAGCAGTGGAGCGAGTACTACCACCGCCGCTACGGAGTGGACGTGCGCTCGTTGCGCTATCCCGGCATCGTAGGCTATCAGTCGCTGCCCGGTGGCGGCACCACCGATTACGCGGTGGATATTTACCACTATGCCGTGAAAGGGGAGCCGTACGAATGCTTCCTTGCGGAAAACAGCCGCCTGCCGATGATGTACATGGATGATGCCATCCGGGCTACACTTGAGCTGATGGAGGCGCCGGCCGCACAGTTGAAGATCCGTACCTCTTACAACCTGGCTGCCATGAGCTTTACGCCGGCAGAGATAGCCGCAGAAATCCGCCGGCAGCGTCCGGGCTTTGCAATCAGGTATGCTCCGGACTTCCGCCAGAAAATTGCGGAAAGCTGGCCGGAAAGCATAGACGATACCCCTGCCCGTCAGGATTGGGGCTGGCAGCATGCCTACGACCTGCCGAAAATGACTATAGATATGCTGCGGCACCTGGAGACCTATTACCACGAGCTAACATCATAAAATCACAGAACCCACATGTTTAAAAATGTAGAACCGGCTCTGGAACAAGAGCTGAGCGAAATCAAAGAAGCCGGCCTGTACAAGGAAGAGCGTATTATCACCACGCCGCAGTCTGCCGAAATAAAGACCCGAAGCACCGGAGAAGTGCTCAATTTTTGTGCAAACAACTACCTGGGGCTTTCTTCCCACCCGGAAGTCATCAAGGCTGCTAAGGATGCCATCGATACCCACGGCTTCGGCCTGTCGAGCGTGCGCTTCATTTGCGGTACGCAGGATATCCATAAGGAGCTGGAGCAGAAAATTGCTGAGTTTTTGGGCACGGAAGACAGCATCCTCTATGCGGCTGCTTTTGACGCTAACGGCGGTTTGTTTGAGCCTATCCTCGGCAAGGAAGACGCTATTATATCAGACGAGCTGAACCACGCTTCCATCATTGACGGCATCCGCTTATGCAAAGCTGCCCGCTACCGCTATAAGCACAGTGATATGGCTGACCTGGAAGAAAAGCTGAAGGAAGCACAGTCGGCCCGCCGCCGCCTCATTGCCAACGATGGTGTGTTCTCCATGGATGGCGACATCGCGCGCCTGGACAAAATTTGTGACCTGGCGGATAAGTACGACGCTATGGTGATGGTGGACGACTGCCACGCTACCGGCTTCATCGGCAAGACGGGGCGGGGTACCCACGAGCACCACGATGTGATGGGCCGGGTGGATATCATCACCGGCACACTGGGCAAAGCACTGGGTGGGGCATCCGGAGGTTTCACGGCTGCGAGCCAGGAAATTGTGGATATGCTGCGGCAGCGTTCCCGCCCTTATCTGTTTTCCAATACGGTGGCCCCGGCCATCATTGGTGCATCTATCAAGGTGTTGGACGTACTGAGCGCCTCCACCGAGCTGCGCGATAAACTGGAAGGCAATACTAAATACTTCCGCGAGCAAATGACGAAGGCCGGCTTCGATATCCTGCCGGGCGAGACGCCCATCGTTCCCATCATGCTGTACGATGCCAAGCTGTCTCAGCAGTTTGCCAACCGCCTGCTCGAAGAGGGCATCTATGTGATCGGCTTCTTCTACCCGGTGGTGCCCAAGGGCAAAGCGCGTATCCGCACACAAATCTCCGCTGCGCACGAACGCGAGCACCTGGATCAGGCCATAGAAGCCTTTACCAAGGTGGGTAAAGAACTTGGCGTTATCTAAACCGTTTACGCTACAACCGGATTGCGGGCCTGCTCAATAAAGCGTTGCTGAGCAGGCTCGCTCGTTTTACGGCCTGCGCGTGTTTAGTGTGTTTTTAACACTATCCTTTCAGCCGGCGGAAAAATCCACTATATTTACCCTCATTATAAACTAAGCCAAATGATCAGAGCTTGCATTTTTGACCTGGACGGGGTCATCGTAGATACCGCAAAGTACCATTTCATCGCCTGGCGGCGCCTGGCCAACGAGCTGGGTTTCGATTTTACAGAAGAGAAGAACGAGCAGCTGAAAGGAGTCAGCCGCATGGACTCGCTCGACCTCATCCTGGAGTGGGGCGGCGTGGAAAAATCTCAGGAAGAGAAAGAGGCTTTGGCTGAAAAGAAAAACAGCTGGTACCGGGAGTACATCCTGGATATGGACGACAGCGAAATCCTGGAGGGAGTAATGCCTTTCCTTAATAATCTGGAAGAGCGGGGCATCCGCAAGGCTATTGGCTCAAGCAGCAAGAATGCGACGACCATTATCGAGCAGATCGGCCTAAAGGCCCGCTTTGAAGCGATTATTGACGGCAATAAGCTGACCCGAAGCAAGCCGGACCCGCAGGTTTTTCAACTTGGAGCGGACGTCATGGCGCTGCAGCCCAAAGAGTGCATTGTATTTGAAGATGCCGAACGCGGTGTGGATGCTGCGCTGGCCGGCGATTTTTATGCAGTAGGCATAGGCGGCGACAACCTCAGCCATGCTCATGCCGTAGTGCCTGATTTTGTCGGGCGCACATTTGAAGATATCCTCGCGCAGCTGCCCGAGGCTGCCAACCAATAAAATTCACTGACCCACTTATGAAAGATTATATCAAGCACGACGAATGGAGCATTATCGAAGAAGGCTTCATTCCGGAATATAACCGCATTTCTGAAAGCATTTTCAGCATAGGCAATGGCCGCTTTGGACAGCGCGCCAACTTCGAAGAGCAATACTCCGGTGATACGCTGCCCGGCAATTATCTGGCCGGTATTTACTACCCGGATAAAACGAAGGTGGGCTGGTGGAAGATTGGCTACCCGGAATACTTCGCTAAGGTGCTGAATGCGGCTAACTGGATTGGTATCAATGTGGAG
>CAJXXJ010000234.1 GCA_913062745.1 uncultured Phaeodactylibacter sp. | reverse complement strand
AAGTCATTGTCATAGTCCGTGACTTGGCAGCCGGGTAGCGCCATAGTACACATTTGAAGCGCCATCAAGTCATGTACGGCTTGGATCGCTTTTTCGTTATTGGGGTTGGCTTCTAGGATTACTCTTATATCATCTATAAGCGAGTGGTCAAAGCTCAGGATGTGCTCAACCTCCGCTTGGCTCAAATCCAGAGGAGGAGCATACTGCCCACCTACAATCCCAAAATCTACAATCAGGTCAAGCAAGTCCATGGCCACATTTTCATCAGGCAAAACTCCATCGTAAAAACCATTCAGAAAAAGAAACAATGCACTGCCTATATGGGGGTTGGGGCCTAGTATCAAGTGGTAAAGGCTTCCGCCGCTTTCTCCGATTGGAATATTAAGCCGGTCGATGAGCCACGTGAACACAAACTGCTCATCCATTATCCTTAAGAGCAGCCGAGCCTTCTCAAAGTCTGATATATTGGAGGAGCTTCCTGAGTTGTTGTTAGTATTCCCCTGGTTCTTTTTGTCAATAAGGTCAGCCCACCAATTAGACCAATTGGGATCATCTTCCTCAGTTGGTGGGTCCCAACTCCACCCGTCATCACCGGCTTCGGCTGCTCCTCCGTCTGGTTCTGCTGGCCCCGATGGAGATCCTCCACAACAATTGTCTGATTGCGTTGTCAAAATACCGCTGCAATAACAGTATATTTCTTCCTCACGATCACCATCCGCAGGAACCGTCCAACTATGACAGGGAGGAGGTGGACATGGACAGGGAGGATCTGGACATGATCTCATTTCAAGGTTGTTATTTTCTGCATCTATACCCTCAGAATTGTCGAATAGATTGAACATATAGTTTGCTAGGGCAATAAGTCCGTTATTATTGGGGTAGCTTTCACTCATATTCTTATAAAACGGCCTCAAAAGAGGACGGAAAAACAGCGAGCTATCACCTCTTATGAATGCGAAAATTCCATTGACTTTATTATCTTTATAGACAGGTACCCATAAGTCCTCGTTTTGATTGGAGATCGCCTTAGACCAATCCGGCACACCTATCTGATCATTGTACTGAGTGACAATATCCTCTGCCAAGTTGATGCGGTAAAGCGCATCATTCGCATCCTGTAGAATAGTGTTTTGAGACCGGGTGGTTATTTGTTCATCTTCTATTCCGTCAAGACTAAAAAAAGTTTCTTCAAGAGTGGTTCTGTACACCCGTTCCTCGATTACTTGCGAAGGCGTAGCTGATGGATCTAAGGGCTCAGAAAAATCTTTCTTACAAGCAAATACAGTCATCATGGCTACTGTGAGCAGCAGTAGATTTAATCTTTTCATTGGTGTTTTGTTAAATGAGGTAAACTAAAAATGGAGACCGGAGCGCATTTAGAAGAGTAATAAGGTTTGCATCTACGAGCGCTTTATCCTCCTTTAGCAAATTTAGCGCGCCGAGTTCGTCGGCCTCCAATATACCACGGGTAAACCTTGCACCTCACGCATAATTTATGCGCATTTAGGCTCCAAACCTTCCGTTTATTCAGACAACACTTGACCAAGCCAAATAATTTATGCAACTTACATTGAGCGTTTTCCTATACCGACGACGAAGTAGTTTCCCGATAGCTATCCCCCGATAGCCATCGGGGCCAACCATGACTTCGTGCCTGCCAGACATGCAAAGGCAGGCGGGTCGGCATATACTCGTGCGTCGGGTCAACGCCTAAACCTCTCCGTTCCGAGTATATACGTAAAAAATTGAAAAAACAAACTCTCTTTATACTTCTTTTAGTGGTCCCAAAAGCGTGTTTTATGAAAACTAATCCATCTACTGTCAAAACCCGTCAAGAGTTAGCTCAGGAATACCAAGTTAGTGTCTCCACGCTTAAGCGCTGGCTGCAAAAGCGGAATATTATATTGCCTCCAGGACTTTTATATCCAACAGAGGTGCAAAAAATCTATACGGTTTTAGGTAAACCACTAGCAAAAACAAGAGTAGAGTTAGCGGAGGAGTATGGTATCAGTCAACGAACCCTCCGCCGAAAGATGAAAGCCCTTAATATTCAAATCCCAGCTGGCAGAATCGTCCCTAAGGATATAAACCGTATTTATAAAGCCCTGGGAGTGCCACCCTTTAAGAGGAATGAGCGTAAGCAATAATTGTTGACACGTCTATTTCGATAGATGTTTCCACCGAAATAGCTTTAATTGCAATTGTCTTTATATGTTACATTTTAGCCAATTTAGCTTGGTTTTTACCCATATTGAGGTTTTTTTTGACTGAATATATCGGAAATTGGAATCGAAATGATGTATTCACTTACTAAAAACTTTCTGTTATGAAAATGAAGATTGTTATGATGTGTTTGTGCATTAGTATTTGCTTTATTTTCACACTTAGTGCAAGCGCCGGAAATTCCGTATTTAGCATAAGAGGTGAAATCACTCAAGGGGCAATCGACCCGATCGCGCCGAATTTGACATCTACTTCACCAAAAACAGAAGCAGAGAATGACGGCGAATGGGCGTGCGCCGTCATCAACATTTCCGTTTCATGCGGAGGCACGTACGAAACTCAGTATTGTGATGAAGGCTTGCATGGTACGCTTCCGCAGTGGATCGATCAGGTAGATTCCTGGGCCTGCGACTAATTAAAATTTCAAAACAATTGGTGCTAAAGCCCACACAGAGAAATGGGCGGAGACAACAGACAGCCTGCCCATTTCTCGTCCATAACCATTAAAGCAACCAAAGAGGTAGTTATATGAAAAACTTGACCTTGTTAATCATCCTTGTACCGCTATGCTTTGCATATGGGCAAACGACAAAACAGGTAGATTACGTCATAAGCTATGACTTCACTTCGGTGCAAGATACGGCGGCCGGCATTTACAGCGAGGCCCGTGAATTTTTACTCCTGCATGCAAATGGAGAATCCCGATTTCATTCCGGCAGCCGTCATTTTAATGACTCCATGAGGCTGCTTTATCGCTCGGCTTACCCCCAGTACGCCAACCCCAAAACACAGGAAGATTTTCAGGTAGCTGCTGACCATTATACCTCTCAAATGCGAAAATGGAAGAAGCGCAACCCTGTCAACTACCTCATCCGAAAAGATTTTGCAACCCGTACCATTCAAAATGTTTTACCGTATGTTATTCTGCCGGTTCAGTACATGGAAGAACCGCTGGCTTTGGATTGGGTTTTACGTAGGGAGCAGGACACTATTTTAGGCCTTCCCTGTACACTTGCAACTACGGAATACGGAGGGCGTCAATACAAAGCCTGGTATGCGCCCGACATCCCAATTCCAGATGGCCCCTATGTCTTCAGCGGGCTCCCTGGGCTGATAGTAAAGGTCCAGGACGAGAAGGAATGGTATACGTTTCATTTAAAAGCTATTTCCCTCAAACCGCAGCAGCGGCTCTGGCAAGAAGACTATATCCCAAGCCGTAGCCAGCAAATTAGCCGTAGAAGCTATGTGGAGCAATGCCGCAAACAAAAGCAGAACCCGGGTGCTCCACCCGGCATAAATGTGCCTGCAGAAAAAATGTTAGAAAAAAAGAAGCGGAATGAATGGCGGTACTATATGACATTGGAAAGCTACTAAAAAAATACAGCAGGCGCGCTGGCAGTATGAATCTTACCTTTTTGTTGGCGCTGTGCCTAATGTCCCTGGCCGTTAACCTCAGAGGACAACAGGCGCTGGAAGGGACGGTGCGTAATGAAAGCGGGGAGCCGGTGATTGGAGCAGTTATTACGCTTACTAATCATCTCAAAGACCGTAATATAGCTTTCGCAATCAGTGCAGAAAAAGGCAGCTACCGCCTCCAATGGGCTGAACAATTGGACACCCTCTCGCTCAGCGTGTCACACATGGGGTACGCCCGCCAGGAAAAAAAGATAGCTTGGCCTGCCGGCCCGGTTGATTGGGTGCTTCTGGAACAAGCTTATGAACTACCTGAGATTAAGGTGGAACAACCGGCAATAGTCCGGAGGGGTGATACGCTGATCTTTGATGTGAACCAGCTCAAAGAGCCCTCCGATGAGAACCTTGAGCAAATACTATCCCGTATACCCGGTATTACGGTCGAGCCGAACGGTCAGATTTTGTATCAGGATCTGCCCATTTCCAAATTTTACATTGAAGGCTTAGACTTGCTCGAAGGCAGCTACGCCCTTGCTACGCGCAACTTAAACGTGGAGGCCATCCGAGATATTGAAATCCTGGAAAGGCATCAGCCTATCCGTGCTCTTGATTCTTTGATCACCCCACCCAATGCAGCTATCAACCTACGGTTGAAGTCAGACATTGTATTTACAGGAAAGGCCAGGGGCGGTACCGGGGGAAGCCCGGCCCTGTATGTGGGGGAAGGCACCTCTTTTGGGTTTCAAAAAAAACAACAATTCAATATTCTCGCCTCTGGAAATAATGTCGGCGAACAACAGCGGAGCAATTTTCACAACCTTTACGATGTGCACTCCCAGGAAATAGACTTGATAAGCCCGGTCAGAATAATGCGGCCAATAGAGGTGCCTTCGCCTATGGCTTTGGATAATCAGGAATATACGGCCGGGCTTAACTATCTGCGTCGTCTCACCAGGTATTCGCAGTTAAAACTGCAGGCATATACCGCTGCGGATCACCGGAGATTTACTGGTGCTCAACTCAGGGTACTAAGGGGTAGCCAGCAATCGGTTATTTTCAACAACAGGCTGGAAGCCCGCGAGCGGATTTGTTTGCTAAAAGGAAGATTGAGTTACGAATTGAATAGTCCAACCCATTTCACTAAAGTCCTGGTCACAGCGGAAGGAGCGGGTACTAATACTGATGTGGATAATGTTATCAACCAGCTGCCATCAACAGAAACATTTATTGAGGACACTTATCAGCTCAAAGGGCGTTGGGAAAATATCTGGCGCAATGGGAATAAAGCCTACCGCCTATGGTCAAAATTTAATTATAAGGAAAAGCGCATGAATCTTGACCTGCAACCGCTGGATATCGTGGTAGAGGGGGAAGTGCCGGAGCGGCTCCCAAAAGCACGGCAATCTGCATTACAGCGGGAATTGGAATCAGATACCTACACCAGCTTTTTAATGAGGCGAAATACGCTGAGCGGACAATTTAAAGCAGGATTTGTTTTTAGAAACAAGGGGTTATCCAGCACCCTGCTGTCGATTCAGGGCAATGAGCCCGTTTCCTTAGGATCTGCATTTGAGAATGCGATCAATCATACGATTTGGGGGCCTTACCATGAGCAGCATTACACCTGGAGCAAGCCTGATGGGACGTGGAAGTTACACCTGCCAGTTGCTCTGCACCAGATTTACCTGCTGGACCGGCAGCAGGGATTTGATCAGCGCAGTAGCTTTTTGCTGTTAGAGCCGCAGTTGGAGTATATCCGGGATTTGACGCCCAGCCAAAAACTTACAGCTCAGCTCACTTATCAGCAAGGGTACGATCAGGGCCAGCAATTCTATAATAACTACCTTTTGCGCCGTAACCGACAGTTCGACCGGCGCTTGTTTCGGGTGAACAGGAAAAGAGAAGTGGAGTTGAGCTTTCGGGTACAGGGTACTGATTATGCCAGCGGTTTTCATTACAACAGTCACCTAAGCTTAGCACGTACGCATAGAGACTGGCTGACGACTGCCGTTTTTAACTCTTTGGGTGAGGCTTCGCTTTTGATTGGCGTTGATAATATTCAGCATTCCGCGCGTTGGCAAAATTTGCTGGAAATGGCCCGTTGGCCTAATTTTCAGTTAAAATTGAAAACGAGCTATACCCTAATGCGACATCCTACCCGGATAAATGCTCAACCGCTCACACTTACTGTGCAGCAGGCCTGGGTAGCCCCACAACTGTATTATACGTTTGCGAAGAGTGTCATCAGTTGTCATATCCGTACCAATTATTATCATACAAACCTGGTGGAAAATCCTGTCTGGCGTCAGCAATTTAAATGGATGTTTTTTCACAAAATTGGGGATAAAGGTGGCGATATTCGCCTCAGCTACGACCTATACTTTACCATCATTGGGTATGAAACTGTCAATAATGACCTGTTATCCCTGGTATACAAGAATCAGCTAACGGCCCTGAACCTGGATTATAAAGTCCACATCAACAACATATTTCGTGCGCCTCATTTCGTCTCATTTATACAGGAGGGCTTCTCTGAAGAATTGAGCTATTTCCAACTGCGCCCCCGACAGTTGATTTTAGAAGTGGCTTGGAAGTTCTAGCGCTACCGCTTGCCGTTCGGCGTAGACACAGCCTAACACATAAAAGCTACGCCCGCAAATCACTTGAGTTCCGGTGGTTTGCCCCCCTATTATTCGGACTTTCGTACAGCCCGCTTTGGTTGTCGATTTGGTAGCCCCTTGGCGTGACCTGC
>CAJXXJ010000233.1 GCA_913062745.1 uncultured Phaeodactylibacter sp. | reverse complement strand
TTGGCGTACCAAGCATCAAGCCTGCGCTTGCTTACATAGCGTTGACAAAACGCGACAGCTTGCTCTTGAGGTTGGAAGCTTTGTTGTCGTGCCAAGTGCCGCGCTTGGCAAGGCGGTCAATCATGCTGACCACTTTCGGGAAAAACTTCTCCGCTTCTGCTTTGTCGGTTACTTCGCGCAGGCTGCGGATAGCCGTACGCGTGGTCTTCTTATAGTAGCGGTTGTGCAGGCGGCGCTTGGCTTCCTGACGCATACGCTTCTTGGAGGATTGGTGGTTCGCCATTTTTATTTTAAGTTTATTTTCTAGTCACGGTTTTAAAAAGAGACGCAAATTTAAGGCTATTTGCCGAAATAAGAAAGCAGCAGCCTGCTTTTTGTTGGCAGCGCTGCAAAAACAGGCGGGCAGCCGGCATAGAAAAGAACAATGCATCAGCGATGTCGCCGAATTCCGTATCATTGTAGTATCTTAATCCTCGCCAAATGATAAAAAACTGAATATTTTAGAACAGCTACATAAAAAACTTTAAAGAAAACTATGGGAAAGCGTTTTACACTACTGGCAGGGCTGCTATTCTGCATGCTGACTACCTCACAGGCACAAGTCTGGCTGGAAATAGGGGGCAAAGGGATGATGGGGATGACCGGGCTGGCCAACTCCAATATCAACAGCGACCCGGAGCACGACAGCTCCCTCGGGTTTGCGACTTCTTTGGGCGGTGTTGCCAATATCAATTTTGGAGACTACCATGGCTTAAGCTTTGAAATGCTGGGCGCCAACTACAGCCACTCAATGACCTACCGCGGAGATGCGGAGCGCAGTCAGACTATTAATATGGAGTGGAACAGCCTCGACGTCTATCTGCTTTACCGCCTCTTTCGCGACAACGGCGCTTTCGCGGAAATCGGGGGGAAAGCCACTTATATTCAGGGGGCGCAGCAGTCCGAAGGCACTAAGTGGGAAAATGCAAGCCCGTTTTACGCCGACGAGTATTACTCCGGCTGCTTCGGAGTCGGTGGTATCGTAACGGCGAACCGGGTGCTGGTCGTCAAAACGGGCCTGCGGGCAGAGTACGCATTCACCGACCTGATGTCTGCTCAGGGACAGGCAGAAAACTACCCGGCGCACTACACCACCTATGAAAATTATGCAGAAACACGCCCGTTCCGGGTGGGTTTTTACCTGGAGGTTACCTTTGGTGTAGGCGGCCTGGCACAGTCGCAGTGCGGCTCGCGCGGCGTGATTTTTGGTTCAGCTTATAAATAAATGAGCAGCGCAGGCCGTATACGGGCGCTGATATGGCTGCTCTGAGGAAACAATAACGGGCTTTGGCGCGTATTTAAAATAACTCAAAATAAAGCAAGTCAAGGGCAATTATCGTGCTCCTGGCTTGCTTTTGTGTAAAAGCCCTCTTTATTTGGTGGAAATTTATCCACGCGTAGCTTGCAGTGCGGCTGCCGACGGCTGGCGGACAAGCAGTTCCGCTTTTTTTATAACAGCAAAGAACAATCGACATAATACCAGTAGCGATGAGTGATTTTTCGTTTATAGCCAATGCCCACCCCTCCTTTATCGACTCGATGTACGAGCAGTATTTAAAGGATCCTCAGCAGGTAGAAGAAAGCTGGCGGGCTTTCTTCCGGGGATTTGATTATGCAGGCGACAGTGCCAACGGCCACACTGGCAACGGGGCCGCCACAGCAATGCCCACCGAGCAGCTGGAAAAAGAATTTAAAGTCCTGGCCCTCATTAAGGCCTTCCGGAACCGTGGCCACCTCTTGTCTACCACCAACCCGATCCGGCAGCGGCGCGACCGGCACCCTAACCTCAACCTGGATGACTTTGGCCTCTCAGACGCCGACCGTGATCAGGAATTCGAGGCGGGCCGGGAAATTGGCCTCGGCCGGGCTACGCTGCAGCAAATTATCGACCGTATGCGCAAGGTCTACTGTGGCAATATCGGCATCGAATACCATCACATTCAGGACCGTGAGAAGCGGCGCTGGATACGGGCGAAGATCGAAGGCGCAGAGCCAGACTCTGCCTATGGCTTCAATGAAGATGAGAAAAAGCGTATTCTTGAGAAGCTGAACGGCGCAGTTGTATTCGAGCGTTTTCTGCACACCAAGTATGTAGGCCAAAAGCGCTTCTCGCTGGAAGGCGGCGAAAACACCATCGTAGCCCTGGACGGTATGATCAACACAGGAGCAGAGCTTGGCGTGCAGGAAGTGGTCATCGGTATGGCGCACCGCGGCCGCCTCAATGTCCTGGCCAATATCATGGGCAAAACCTACGCACAAATTTTCAACGAATTTGAAGGCACGGCGGTACCTGACCTGAGCTTCGGCGACGGCGATGTGAAGTACCACCTGGGCTTCTCCTCGCAGGTAGATACGCCTTCCGGCAAAAACGTACACCTTAAGCTGGTGCCCAACCCTTCTCACCTGGAGTCAGTAGACCCGGTAGTGGAAGGCTTTGCGCGGGCCAAGGCTGACATCCTGTACGATAGCGACTATGATCAAATCCTGCCTATCCTCATCCACGGCGATGCAGCACTGGCCGGGCAGGGCGTCGTGTATGAAACCGTGCAAATGAGCAAGCTGCCCGGCTACTACACCGGCGGCACGATCCACTTCGTGATTAATAATCAGATTGGGTTTACCACCGACTTTGACGACGCCCGCTCCTCTACTTACAGCACCGGCGTGGCGAATGTAGTACAGGCACCGGTATTCCACGTCAATGGTGATGATCCCGAAGCTGTGCTGTTCGCAACGCAATTTGCAGTAGAGTACCGGCAGAAGTTCAATAACGATGTCTTCATCGACATGGTCTGCTACCGGAAGCACGGGCATAACGAAGGGGACGACCCCAAGTTCACGCAGCCGGAAATGTACAAGATCATCAATAACCACCCGGATCCGCGTGAGTTATACAACAAAATGCTGATTGAGCGGGGCGACGTGGATCAGCAATTGGCGGAAGAAATGGAGCAGTCCTTCTGGAAGTTGCTGCAGGACCGCCTGGATGAGGTGCGCGAAAATCCGCTGCCCTATGACTATCAGGAGCCGGAGCAAGCCTGGCGGGAGCTCAAAAAGACTACCGACCCGGAAGATTTTGATGAGTCCCCGGAAACCGGCATCGAGCGGAAGGATATCGATCATATCCTCAATCACCTGATGAACTATCCGGAAGGCTTTACGCCACTCAGCAAGGTGAAGCGTATGCAAAAAGGCAAGCATAAGCTGCTGGACGAAAACAAACTGGACTGGGCACTCGGCGAACTGATGGCTTACAGCAGTATCCTGATGGAAGGCAAAGACGTACGTATGAGCGGGCAGGATGTGCGCCGGGGTACGTTCTCGCATCGCCACGCTATCATTTATGATTCTAACAGCTTTCAGCCGGTCAACCGCCTGGATGGACTCAAGGAAGAGCAGGGTAAGTTCAGGATTTTCAATTCCCTGCTTTCTGAATTTGCGGTGCTTGGCTTTGAGTATGGTTACTCTATGGCTACGCCGGATGCGCTGGTGCTTTGGGAGGCTCAGTTTGGAGACTTCTACAACGGCGCACAGACGATAGTAGATCAGTATATCACCGCTGCTGAGAGCAAGTGGCGCCGTATGAGCGGGCTGGTCATGCTGCTGCCGCACGGTTACGAAGGGCAGGGCCCGGAACACTCAAGTGCCCGCCTGGAGCGCTTCCTGCAGCAGTGCGCTGAGTTCAATATGACGGTGGCAAATGTGACGAAGCCGGCCAACTTTTTCCACCTGCTGCGCCGTCAGCTGGCGCGCCCGTTCCGCAAGCCACTGGTTGTGATGTCTCCAAAATCACTGCTGCGCCATCCGGAATGCGTTTCTGATATCTCAGAGTTTGAATCCGGCAACCGCTTCCAGGAAGTGCTGGACGATCCGGAAGTTGGGCCGCGTAGTGGCAAGAAAATCAAGCGGCTGGTACTCTGCAGTGGCAAAATCTATTATGATCTGATGGCTAAAAAGCGCGAAGACAAGCGTGATGATGTAGCCATCGTCCGGCTGGAGCAGCTTTACCCGCTGCCTGCCAAGCAACTGCAGGCCGTGCTCAAGCGCTACCCGAATGCAGAAGTCTTCTGGGTACAGGAAGAGCCTTCCAATATGGGGGCATGGCAATACATCAACAACATCTTTATCAATAAGGAGGTGGGGATTGATGTAGAGGTTAAGCACATCGCACGCAAGTCAAGTGCTTCCACGGCTACCGGCTACAAAGCGGTCCACGATCAGCAGCAGGAGCGTATCGTATCGGAGGCTATGGGCGAAAAGTAAAGCCTTTCCGTACAGTATGAAAAAAAAAGCCCCCTGATCACCGCTTTGGCCGATCAGGGGGCTTTTTGTTTCTGTAAACAGGCTACTTTAGTGCTGTACGCCGCCTTTGCCGTGCACGTGCCCGTGTTCTATTTCTTCCTGCGTAGCATCCCGCACATCTTCAATGCGCCCTGTAAAGTAGAGGTCGACACCCGCCATCGGATGGTTGAAATTCATTTTCACCTGCTGCTCGCCAATATCCATGACGGTGCCGAGTAACTGGTTGCCTTCCTGGTCGCGCATCGGGATGATTTTGCCAACCTGAAGCAGGTCATCCGCTACTTTGCCGTCAACCACAAATGCCTCCTTGGGGATTTCCGCAATAGCGTCCGGATTATACTCTCCGTACGCCTCTGCGCTTTCAATGCCAAATGCGAAATTGTCTCCTTCGCCCTTGCCCTCCAGCTCTTGTTCAAACTTGGGGATCATAGCGCCGGCGCCGTACAGGAATACCAGCGGGTCGCGGCCGAAGGTCTCTTCTACCATTTCGCCTTCCGAGTTGTCTTTTTGCAGTTTATAGTGCAAGGTCACCACCTTGTTTTTATCGATCTTCATAAATTAAGGTTATTTTTAATTTGATTTCTGTAAGGTAATAAAAATGGGCGTCCCTGCGAAATCAGGGGCCGGAATTCGGCCGCCGGCACCACTTTCTTGCCTTCGGAACGAAAAGCAAAGCGCAATTGTGCAGGATTGAGACGGCTTTCCTACATTTGGATAGCATTCTTAATACTGATCATTAAACAATCCTGGCAAAATGGATTCAGCCCATAACGATATTCGCAAACAGGCCTATCAGCTTCGTCAGAGCTTTCAGTATGATCAGGCCAAGTCATTGCTTCAGAATGCCCTGCAGGCAGCAGATGAGCAGCGCCTGCCCGCCTCGCTGCAGTGGGAGCTCCATTACGATTTGGCGAAAGCCTACCAGGAAACCTACGACCCCGCTGCTGCCGAAGCGCACTACCAAAAGGCGCTATCCCTGTTGGAACAGGAAAAGGGTGACCTCGTTTTCACCGCCCGCATCTGGAGTTCGCTTGGTTTGCTGCTGCAGGATGAAGGCCGGGTAAACGAAGCCATTGACTGCCATGAGCGGGCGGTACATTTGCTGCGTCAGGCCCCGGAGTCTCAGGTGCTGCTCTATCTGGCATCCAATTATAAGTACCTGGGAGAAATGTACCAGGAAACAGGGCAGCTGGCCAAAGCCCGGGAGTATTACCGACCGTCCTTGTCCTATCTGCAACAGCGTCTGGGCAGTGGCGAAGGTTTTCTCTATCTGGAAGCAGCAACGGTGGCGCTGCTGCTGGTAGCCGTAGAGCTGGAACTGCTGGTGCAGGGCAAAGGGCAAATGTCAGCTGCTTCCGTCGAAGCATTGCTCAGCGGTGCCCGCAACTGGCTCAGCGAGCTGGAACATGACGACTCCATCGTAGAGCAGCGCTGGGCAGAGTGGCAGCGCCTCCGTTTCCTGCTCAACAAGCTGGTGTAGGGGCGTCAATCTTCGTAGCCGCCGTCTTCGATACGGTTGAGGGCAGAGTAGTAGATCAGGTGCCAGCCATCCTCCAGCCGGGAAAAGCGGCGCTCGATTTGCAAATTGTACTTGCCGTTCAGTATTTTTTCAATGATCAGGTCTTTGCTTACGCGCACCAGCTGCTGCTCAAACTCTGATTCCTCAAAATTGATGGGGCGCTGTATGCGCCAGTTGTCGCGCGTCCAGCGAAATTTACCCGAAGCGATCAGGGCACTGTCCGCCTCCTGCGGTAGCCCCGGCAATGGGAAAAGGGTGCGTTCCATCTGAAAGGCAGTATCCCGGTGGAAGCGCTCGTAAAACTCGGCAAATTCCCGAAGCGGGGCGTCTTCCGGATTAGCACCCCCGGAAGCTGCGTTATTGCCGCAGGCGCTGGCGATCAAAAGAATAAAAAAAGCGTAAAGCAGTACTCGCATGTAGTGGCGTGGTTGGTTTTTGTTAAAACAGGCCACCTTCGCGCTTTGTTGATGCGGCCGGTTATGCTCGGAACGGAGAGGTTTGGGCGTCCACCCGACGCACGAGTATATGCCGACCCGCCTGCCTTTGCATGTCGGGCAGG
>CAJXXJ010000232.1 GCA_913062745.1 uncultured Phaeodactylibacter sp. | reverse complement strand
ACAAAGCCAACGGTGTCCGCCAGCACCGCGGGACCGAGCCCGGGAATGGCCAGGCGCCGCAAGGTTGGGTCTAGCGTGGCGAAGAGCTGATCCGCGGCAAGGACGGAAGCCTCCGCGAGAGCATTAAAGAGGGTGGATTTACCGACGTTGGGCAGGCCAACGATACCACACTTGAGTGCCATAGGCGGATAGTCGTTTTAGCGTATTGTCAAAAATCAGGCGGCAAAGGTAAGGTATTTCGCGCAGAGTTTAACCTCCCGGCGCAAAACCGGCATTTTAAAACAGGCCGTGCAATTCACCATTGACCTGATTGATGATGTCGCCCAGATCTTCGGGGTTCCGCATAAAGTCCACATCATCGGCATTGATGACGAGCAGCTTTCCCTCTTTATAATTGCCGATCCAGTTTTCGTAGCGCTCATTCAGTCGGCGCAGATAATCCAGGCTCATATTGCCTTCGTACTCGCGGCCCCGCTCCTGAATGTGAGAAACCAGCGTGGAGATGCTGGCTTTAAGGTAGATGAGCAAATCCGGCGGCCGCAGCTGAGAAGACATCGTCTTAAACAGCTTGAAGTAATTCTCAAAATCCCGCGAGGACATCAGCCCCATGTCGTGGAGGTTGGGCGCAAAGATGTATGCATCCTCGTAGATGGTGCGGTCCTGTACCACCGTGCGGTCGCCATCCAGTATTTTCAGCACTTGCTGGTAGCGGCTGTTGAGGAAGAATATCTGCAGGTTGAAAGACCAGCGGTGCATATCCTCGTAGAAATCGCTGAGGTACGGGTTGTCATTGGTCGACTCGTAGTGCACATCCCAGCCGAAGTGGTGGCCCAGTTTCTCAGAAAGTGTGGTTTTGCCGGCACCGATGTTTCCGGCGATGGCAATATGTTTTATATTTGGTGGCGTTTTCCCGGTATTTTCGCTCATTGATTCCGTATGTTTCCGCGAAAATAAAAAGATTGCGGAAATTCTGGAGTAAGAATTCCCGGGCAGTCTGTTTAACGATGAAAACCGCCCGAACATCTAAATTTATCGTATGCAAATAGATAAGGCCTTAATTTCCCGCCTCGAGCATCTGGCCCGCCTCGAACTGAGCGAAGCAGAACAGCAACGGCTGCAGTCTGACCTCAACCGGATACTGGAGATGGTAGCCAAGCTTGACGAACTGCCCACCGAAGGCGTGGAGCCCCTCGTTTATGTTAATGAAGAAACGGAGGCGCTGCGCCCGGATGAGCCGGGGCCGCATTTGCCGCGCGAGGCTGCGCTGAAGAACGCACCCCAACAGGACGGCCAGTATTTTATGGTGCCCAAAGTAATACCAAAAGATAAGTAACGCATACCTATGGAAAATATCATTTCCGTCAAAGACCTTACCAAGATTTACATCATGGGGCCGACTAAGGTCCACGCGCTCCGGGGAGTTGACCTCGACATCAACCGCAATGAGTACATCGCGCTCATGGGGCCCTCGGGCTCCGGTAAATCCACGCTGATGAACCTGCTGGGCTGCCTCGATACGCCTTCTGACGGCGAATATGTACTCAACGGCACCAACGTCAGCACCATGGAAGATGACGAGCTGGCGGAAGTGCGCAATAAAGAAATTGGTTTTGTCTTCCAGACTTTCAACCTGCTGCCCCGCCTTTCAGCGCTGGAAAATGTAGCCCTGCCGCTTGTCTATGCCGGCACCAGCAAATCCGACCGGCTGCAGCGCGCCCGCGAGGTGCTTACCGAAGTCGGCCTGGGTGACCGGGTAGACCATAAGCCGAACGAACTGTCCGGCGGGCAGCGACAGCGGGTAGCAATAGCCCGGGCACTTGTCAACCGCCCGTCTATTATCCTGGCTGATGAGCCAACCGGTAACCTCGACACCAAGACTTCTATAGAGATCATGGGTATCTTTGAGCGCATACATGCTCAGGGAAATACCGTTATCCTCGTCACGCACGAACCCGATATCGCGGAGCATTGCCACCGCATCGTGCGCCTGCTCGATGGACGTGTGGAGTACGACCGCCTGAATGAGAATGTGGTGACCGTAGATGATCCGGAACACCGGTACAAGCAGTAATCCCGGAACCGGAGACTTACTTTCGCGGCTCCCACTTCACTTCCTCTATTCCCTGCGACTTACCCAGATAGCGCGCCAGTACGAAGAGGTAGTCCGAAAGCCGGTTCAGGTAGCGAATGAGGACTTCCTCCACCCGGGACTCCTGCTGCAGCGCCACTACCAGCCGCTCTGCCCGCCGGCATACGCAACGGGCTATGTGGCAGGTAGAAACCATAGGGTGGCCGCCCGGCAGGATGAAATGCTTTAGCTCCGGCAGCTCCTCGTTCATCCGGTCGATTTCTTTTTCCAGCAACTCGATATCCGCATCTTTGACATCCGGGACGATCATATCCTTGTCCGGGTCGGAAGCCAGATTGGAACCGATGGTAAACAGCCGGTCCTGAATGGCCTTGATCAGCTCACGCAGTTCTTCCTGCTCCATGTAATCGCGCAGCAGGCCCAGGTAAGAGTTCAGCTCATCTACCGTACCGTAAGCATCGATGCGGCGGTGGCTTTTAGGAAGCCGGCGCCCGCCAAAGAGGGAAGTTTCGCCCTGATCGCCGGTCTTGGTGTATATTCGGAAAGCCATAGTTTGGTTTTATTCGTTGTTGATAACATCCGGCTTGGTCTTAAGTTGTCTGCTGCTTTCGCAAAAGCCCCGGTAATTCCGACAGCTTTTCTATCTGGTAATCTACCTGCAGCCCGGCCGCTATCGCCTGTTCAATCGCTTCCTGGTCATCGGCTTTTCCGGCCACCCAGGCCAGCTCCATGCCCAGGCGCTGCCCAAATTCCAGGTCAGAAAGCGAATCGCCCACCATGACAGAGCGCCCGAAGTGGATATCCGGAAAATCCTGTTGTGCCTGTTGCCCCATAGCGGTGGAGGGTTTTCGGCAATTGCCGGGCTCGCTCTTTAGCTGCGTACAGGTATAAATCCGGTCTATCGAGCCGCCGGCTGCCTGTATTTGCGAAAGCATACGCTCGTGCACAGACTGCAGCTGCGCTTCGGTCATCAGCCCCTTCCCTACTCCCTGCTGATTGGTCACTACAAAGGTGAAGTCAAACAGGGCATTCAGCTCAGCTATAGCCTGTGGGTTGCCGGGGCACCACCGGAACTCCTCCCAGACCGAAACATAGCGCCCCGGAAGCCTTTCGTTGATGACACCATCGCGGTCCAGAAACAAAGCAGAATAAGACATAGCTTGCAGTTGGCAGCCCGCCGCAAACAAACAATTGTAGCGTTTGGGCTATTGTCTAAATAAAAACAAAATGAAACAACACGCCATCATCAGCGGGGCTGCCGGCGGCCTCGGCACCAAAGTAACACAAAAATTTCTGGAAGCAGGCTACCGGGTACACGCGCTGACGGAGCCTGGCAAACAGGACCAAATCGACCGCTTGCAGGAGGCTACCGGTTCGCCGGAACCACTGCAGATTAGCCCGTTGAATGTGATGAACGGAGCGGATGTAGCTGACTTTTTCCGACAGTATGAGGACGGAAGTGTGCAGGCTGCTGCTTTTCTGGTCGGCGGCTTTGCAATGGGCAAACTGGAAGATACCAGTGAGGAAGACCTCGATAAGATGATTGCACTAAATTTCAAAACGGCTTTCCACTCCGTTAAGCATGCCCTGCCCAAAATGGCGGAAGGCGGCCGCATCGTTTTGATCTCTGCACGCCCCGCCCTCGACCCGGAAGCGGCGGCAGCACTTTTTGCCTACAGCATCACTAAAGGAATGATTAAACAAATGGCTGAAATCCTGAATGTTATGGGCAAAGAACGCAATGTACAGGCCATCACCATTCTTCCCAGCATCATTGATACCCCGGCCAACCGGGAGGCCATGTCAGATGCTAATTTTGACCATTGGGTAAAGCCCGAAGAGATTGCCGACGCTATGCTGCACGCCTGCAGCCCGGAAGCCAGCAAACAGATGGCACCGGTCTTTAAGATGTACGGCCGGGTGTAAAAAGCGCAGCTTCCACCAGCTCACAGATGATGTGCCCCATCAGCATGTGGCACTCCTGAATACGGGGGGTGTCGCTGCTCGGGGCGTTCAGCAGAAAATCACAGGCCTTGCGCATGGCTCCTCCGCCGGCACCGGTCATACCCACCACCTGCATTCCGGCACCGCGCGCCGCCTCAATGGCACGCAGCACATTCGGAGAATTGCCGGAAGTGGACATCGCGAAAAGGATATCGCCTCTGCGGCCGGCTGCCTCAATCATGCGGGCGAAGACATAGTCGTAGCCGTAATCATTGCTCACCGCTGTGGTGAAAGAAGAATTGACGTGCAGGGCTTCTGCATAAAGCGGCGGGCGGTCAAAGTAGAAGCGGCCCGAAAACTCTGCCGCCAGGTGCTGCGCATCCGCTGCGCTGCCGCCGTTGCCGCAGAAAAGCAGTTTGCCGCTTTCGCGAAAAACATCCACGCAGGCCCGGGCTACCGTTTCGATTTGATCCAGCAGCATTTCGTCGCTCAGGATGGCTTGCTTGGTCGTTATGCTCTGTTGAATGGCTTCCGTTATTCTGGCTTTCATGATTCTTTTATTTGCTGATACAGCTCCCGTATGCCCTGCACCATATTTTCCCAGGAGTAGCGCGCCTGTGCGGCTTTGACTGCAGCCGACATATCTGCCAGGCGGTCATTCTGATAAAAATCGACGATTGCCCTGGCAATAGCCCGTGGGTCGACGTCCACTACGTAGCCCTCTTTGCCGTGCGCGACAATTTCCGGCAAACCGCCTACCCTGGTCACCACCATCGGTTTTTCAAAGTGAAAAGCCAGCTGTGAAATGCCGCTCTGCGTAGCCGTTTTGTAAGGCTGCACGACGAGATCAGCGGCGGCAAAGTAATCGCGAACTTCTTCGTTGGGGATGTAGTCGCTGCGGAAGATGACCGTATCCTCCAGGCCCTCTTCGGCTACAATTTGCCGGTAAGGCTCAGCAGGCCCGTAGAATTCGCCCGCTACAATCAGCTGAAGGCGCAGCGCCCGTACTTCCGGCTCTGCCATCGCCCGCAGCAGCAAATCCAGCCCTTTGTAGGCCCGCACAAAGCCAAAGAATAGGAGGTAGCGCTCTGCTTTGGGCAGCCCCAGCCGTTCCAGCGCTTCTTCCCGCCCTGCCAGCGGGCCATAATTATCGTAAATAGGATGTGGGATAAAGCGCACCGGCGCACCCGCGATGAAGGAGCGGATGTCCTCCCCTACCGCTTTAGACATCACCACAAATGCATCTACGGATCGCAGGAAATAGCGGGTAAGGATACGGTCGCCCGGGCGGCGCTCGTGCGGGATTACATTATCAGTAATGGCCAGTACGCGGGTATGTCCGTTGCAGCGTGCGATGCGCAGGATGCTGCCCAGAGCCGGGCCCATAAACGGAATCCAGAAGCGGGCAATAATAAGGTCCGGCGCCAGCCGCCGCAGCTCCTGCCCTACCTTCCACCAGTTAGCCGGGTTGACGGAGTGCACGCGCGGCAGGATATCAAGCCCTTCGGGAGCCGGCCCTTCTGCGTACTGCGTTTTGCCGGGGAACAGCAGCGCCGGATACTGATAGGAAAAAGATTAAATGACCACCCGGCATCCTTGTTGCTGCAACTCTTTGGCCAGCCGTTCCGTTGAAGAAGCAATGCCGCCGCGCAGCGGATGAGCGGGCGATAGTAGGACCACATCCTTCACTTTTTGGCGCAATATACGATGATTGCCCGACTGACAAATAAAAAACCAACCACCGTAAATCATATGATCTGGAAACAGGAGTTCACCCTGGAGGGCATTAATCAAATTTCTCAAAACACACTGGTCGATCACCTCGGCATCGAGTTCACCGGCTTTGGAGACGACTACCTGGAGGCTACCATGCCCGTAGACCACCGCACCGTGCAACCCGCACGGCTGCTGCACGGCGGAGCTTCAGCAGCACTGGCAGAGACCATCGGCAGTGTAGCTTCTTACATGTGCATACCGGATATCAGCACTCATATGGCGGTTGGCGTTGAGATCAACGCCAACCACCTGCGCGCGGTGCAGGCGGGCACGCTTACGGCCACGGCCACGCCCGTGCATCGCGGCCGCACGACACACGTGTGGCAGGTGACCATCACCGACGAGGCCGGGCGGCGCGTGTGCGTCAGCCGCTGCACGCTCGCCCTCGTCAACGCCCGCGAGCGGGGGTGACGCCGCCCGCTACGCGCGTGCGGCCAAAGGAAGCGTCGCCGTAAACGCCGTGCCCTCGCCCAGCGTCGTCTCCACGTCGATGGCGCCGTCCATCATCTCCACGAGGCGCTTCGTGATGGCCATGCCCAGGCCCGTGCCGGTGTCCGTTCAGGCCCTCGCCGCCTGCCTGCGTGAACGGCTCGAAGAGGCGTGCCACGAAGGCGTCCGTCATGCCGCGGCCCGTGTCCTCGACCGTCACCGCTGCCGTCGC
>CAJXXJ010000231.1 GCA_913062745.1 uncultured Phaeodactylibacter sp. | reverse complement strand
AGTCAGAACGCGAAAATGCCAAAATTTGGGGATTTAACCAAAATCCCCGCCTCCCGTTTGCCCGCTTTACAGCAGTTTGTTTACTTTTGCAGCTCAATTTGAAAACACAGGAAAAAATGGCTGGAAACAGGACCTTTACTATGATCAAGCCCGACGCGGTCAAAGCCGGGCACATTGGCGCCATCTTGGCGAAAATTAACGAAGCGGGCTTCCGTATCGTAGCGATGAAGCTGACGAAACTTTCCCCGGAAAAAGCCGGCGAATTTTATGAAGTACACAAAGAGCGCCCTTTCTACGGCGAGCTGGTGGAGTTCATGTCTTCCGGCCCTATCGTAGCTGCTGTACTGGAAAAAGATAATGCCGTTGAAGACTTCCGTACGCTCATCGGCGCTACCAACCCGGCAGAGGCCGAACCGGGGACTATCCGTGCCCTGTACGCCAAGAGCATCGGCGAAAATGCAGTACACGGCGCAGACTCCGACGAGAACGCCGCCCGGGAAGCGAGCTTCCACTTTGCTGCAACCGAAATGTTTTAACGACATTTGTCGCAGAAAACTGAAAACGCTCAGGCATAGCCGCCTGGGCGTTTTTTTGTGTACGGTGAAGCGGAAGCAACTCCTAATACAGTAGCCGGCTGCCGGAGTACAGCGCCTTCGGCAGCCACTACCAAACTTCCCACCCTCAGCGCGGTTCTATATTCTGAACCGAAAGCTGTATACTTTGTCCAAAAGGGTCCGCATTCCTAAACTCATCTTAAAATGGATCGGTATAGTCATCCTGTCCATCATCGCCATCCTGCTGATTTTATGGCTGGCGTTGCAATTCCCGGCCGTGCAAAACCGCATTGCAGACCGAGCCACCCGCTATCTGGAAGAAAAAATTGAAACGCCCGTCTCCATCGGCGAAATTGACATTGATTTCTTCAGCCGCCTGCAACTGAAGGAGGTTTATCTGGAAGACCAAAAAGGCGACACCCTGCTCTACGCCGGGTCCGTTGCGGCGCAGCTCGGGCTGTTTGCGCCTTTTCAGCAGGAGATTTATGTAGACGACTTTGAACTGCATGACGCAGTAGGCAAGCTGTACCGGGGCCCCGACAGCACCTTCAATTTTCAGTTTATCCTGGAAGCCTTTGCCGGGCCACCGAAAGCGGACACCACGAGCAGTTCCGGTTCCTGGACTTTCGGCCTTGACAATATTTTGCTGGACGATGTGCGGTTTCAGATGCTGGATAGCCTGGCGAAGACCAGCCTGTATACCCGCATCGGGACCTTTGCGGGCGATGTTGATGGCCTGCAACTCGAAGAACAGCAGATTACCATAGCCAGCGTCGACTTCACCAACAGCTATGCCAGCTTCAGCAGCTGGGCCGCAAGCCCGGATACCACCGAAGCTGCGAGCGACAGCAGCGCTCTGGAATTTCCCTTCACCGGCTGGGATATCCGCATAGAAGAGGCCGGGATGAAAGGCCTGGGCTTTAGCTACAACGACTTTTCGCAGCCTCCTGCCCCCGCCGGGCAATTCGACCCCGCCCACCTCGAGTTTGAAAATATCGCCCTGTACAGCGACGGTTTCCGCTGGGACAGCACCGAGCTGCAACTACAGCTGCAGCAGCTATCCTTCCGCGAGCTGAACGGCTTTCAGCTGGACAGCCTGCAGGGAAGCGCCCGAATGAGCACCACCGGGATTGCCCTGGAAGACCTGCTGATCCGCACTCCGCAAAGCAGGCTGGCACCTAGTGACGCCAGCCTGCGCTTTGATGAATTTGCCGGCCTGGCGGACTTTGTCAATAAAGTAAACATGAACATCCAGCTCCGGCAGGGGGCCATTGCGCTGTCTGACATCCGGTACTGGACCGGCCCCATCCCCAATTTTGAAGAGGACGCCCGCCCTGTGTTCAACATCGAAGGGCAGGTACTCGGCACGGTGGATAGCCTCACCGTGCGCGGCCTCAATTTTGGAGTAGGAAAAGATACCCGGCTGCGGGCTTACGGAAGGGTATATGGCTTGCCCGATGTGGAAGAACTGGAGGTAAACGTACGGATCAACCAGGCACAGACCTCCTACCGGGAGCTGCAGCGCCTTACGAAGGGCATAGAACTGCCGGAAGGCCTGCGGGGGCTTGGCCGCTTTCGCCTCAATGCAATACTGCGCGGTCAAATTGATGACCTCACCGCCTCCCCGCTGCAGCTGCGCACCGAATCCGCTACTTCCTTTGATGGCCGGCTGCAGGCTACCGGCCTGCCCGATGTGGAAGAGCTGCGATTCCAGCTGTACATTGACGAATTTCGGACCGCAGCCCGGGATATCCGCAACTTCACCGGAGACGAGCTGCCCGTAGAGCTACAGGAACTGGGGCAGGTCAGCTACAGCGGCCGGGTGTCCGGCACGGCTTATCAGTTTGACATCGACGGGCAGCTGCAATCTGGTGCAGGGCGGTCCCAACAGGACTTACAAATCGAATTCTCCCCTGACTACGCCAACGCCAGCTATCAGGGCAAGCTGAGCCTCGACCAACTGGAGCTCGGTAAGCTGCTGGCTAACCCCGCTCTCGGCCCTACCAGCCTGGAGCTACAGGCAGAAGGCAGCGGCCTTGACCCCGACAGCCTGCACCTGCAGCTTGATGGCACTATCAGCCAGTTTTCTTTCCGGGGATATGACTATCAGGATATCCTGCTCGACGGGCGGCTCGACGGGCGGCGCTTCGAAGGAGACCTGAATATTGACGACCCTAATCTGCGGTTCAACTTCTCCGGCCTCGCTAATTTGAACGACAGCCTGCCGCAGTTCCGTTTTAGCGCAAAGCTAGACTCTGCTAACTTGCAGGAACTAAAGCTCTACAGCAGCCCGCTTCACCTTGAGACCGATATGCGGGTGGAATTGACCGGCGCTCAGCTCGACCGCATGGAAGGTTTCGCTCTGCTGAAAGACTTCGTTCTGCGCAGCCCTTCCGGCAGGTACGAGACCGACAGCATGCGGCTGCGAGCCGAAAAAACGAGCCCCGACCGGCGGTTGTTGGCGTTTGAGTCGGATATTGCTTACGCAAAAATTGCCGGCAAGTACGAACTGGCGCTCATCAGCGAGGCTGTACTGGATTACGCCGACACTTTCTTTCCGGTGCGCCGTTGGGTCGGTTCTGACACGGCCCGGGTAGACACTGCCGCGCTGCCGCTCCGCCTCGAACGCCAAGCCTTTGAGCTGGAGATTGGGCTCGACCGCCCCACCCGGCTTACCGAAGTGTTCCTTCCCACGCTTACCGGCATCGACACCGCGTGGGTACAAGCCAATTTTCAGGATAGCACCGGCGTCCTTGATTTGTCCGGCTTTGTCCCTTCGCTGGAGTATGGCAATTTTATGGCAGACAGCATAACGCTTTCAGCAGATGGGGGCAACCGAAAACTTGAGGTAGCGATTGGCACTAAGCGGTTTCGCACCGACGAACGCACCTTCGTGCAGGAGGTGAATGCCAGTACCAGCTTTTATAACAACAGCATGCGGCTGCAGCTCAATGCCCGGGGAGATACCATAGAGCAACTGCTTCAGGTCAATGCGTTGCTGCAACCCACGCAAGACGGGACCTTTGCACTATCCCTGCTTTCGCCCTTCTTCCTGAGCGGCGAGCAGTGGTCCGTCGCCGATGGCAATCAGCTGGTGATGAGCGACAGCACGCTGCGGGCGGAGAATTTCCGCATCACGAAATCCCCACAGGCTATTTTCCTGCAGGGGGGCAGCTCCCGGTCCAATCCCCTCCGCCTGGGCTTTGAGCAGTTTCAGCTTTCGGAAATTGCCCGGCTGGCACAGATGGAAGCAGACTACCTGAGTGGGTCGCTAAATGGTAAAGTGAAGTTCCAACAAGCCGACTCCACTATGGTATACGAAGCCGATTTAGGCATTCAGGCCCTTACCCTGGACCAATACGAAATCGGACGCCTGAATTTCACCGCCCGCCCGCTTGACGCCGGGCAGCGCCTCCGCCTTTCCGCTCAGCTTTCCGGTAACGGCAACGACCTGCAGGCACAGGGGACCTACGGCATGGAAGAAGGTGCGCTCGACTTTGCGGTGAGCAGCAGCGGGCTGCAGCTGGAACCGGTCGATTTCTTCACATTTGGCAGTACCAAAAACAGCCGTGGCCGGGTACGCGCCGACCTCTCCATCGAAGGTACGGCTACAGCGCCTATGGTAACCGGCAGCATCGGTATGGACAGCGCGTCCACCTTTGTCACTTACTTGCAGACCCGGTTTTTGGTGCCCAACCATACAGTAAACCTGGAAGAAGGCCTGGTGGATATTGGAAGCATGCGGCTGGTGGACAACGAAGGGCGCCCCGCCCGCCTGAGCGGCCAAATCATGCACGATCAGTTTGACGATATTGAGTTTGACCTGCGCTTCCGGTCTTCCTCCTTTTTGGTGCTGGACACCGAGCGCGGCGACAACGAACTGTACTATGGCAAAATCCTGGTGGACGCGGATGCAAGTATTACTGGTCCGCTGGAATTGCCGCAGATTGACGTCACCACCACTACCCTGCCCGGTACCGCCCTTACCGTACTGCCCGTCAGCGAAGAAAAAGCTATTGTGCAGGAAGACTTTATCATCTACGGCACGCCGGAAGCCTACCGGCAGGACACAAGCGAACAGGCTGAAAACCTCTACCAAACTAATGAAAGCGGCTTCGACCTTGACCTGCGGCTTAACCTGACCCCGGACGCCCGGCTGACTGCCGTCATTGACCCCTCAACCGGAGACCAGCTCACCGCCCGCGGACGAGCCAATATTTTGGTGGAGATGGACCCGGGCGGGCAGCTCACTACCACCGGCAATATCTCGCTGACCGAAGGCAGCTACTTCCTGAATTATCAGGGACTGGTAAAGCGGACCTTCAATATACAGAGCGGCAGCACCGTCTATCTGCCCGGCGACCCGCTTAACTCCCGTTTTGACATAACCGCCCGGTATACCACCGAAGCGCCGGTATACGCCCTGCTGGAGGCGCAAAGCATCAGCCTGGATGAAAGTCAGACGCAGGCCGCCCGCCGCCGGCAGCCCATTATTGTGCTGATGAATATGGAAGGTACGCTTTCGGAGCCTGCCATCTCCTTCGAGCTCGAACCGGGCAGCGAGCTCTCCGGCAGCATCGTGGAAGAAGTGAACCGAAAATTCAATGCGCTGGACCAGACCGAGCTGAACAAGCAGGTCTTTGGGCTGCTGCTTTTCAACAGCTTCCTGACTTCTTCCGGGGGCGGCAGCCTGGCTACTACCGGGGAAAACATTGCCCTATCCAGCGTTAGCAACCTGCTGAGCAACCAGCTCAATCAGCTGGCGGACCGCTACGTGGAGGGAGTCGATCTCAACTTTGGCGTCAACTCCTACACCACTGCTCAAAGTGAAGCGACGATCACCGAGGTAGAACTGGGCGTTTCCAAAAGCCTGCTCAACGACCGGCTGACGGTGGAAGTAGGCGGCAACCTGGGCGTGAACGATGAACGAAGCAGCCAAAATACCACTACGGCCATCGCCGGCGATTTTCTGCTGGAGTACAAGCTGACGGAAGACGGCAGCTACCGGCTACGGGTATTCCGGCGGCCGGACTACGATGTCTTCACCGATGGTATTCGAACGGGTGCCAGCATTCGCTACCAAACGTCTTTTGGCGACCTGCGCCCAGACTCTACCCAAACAAATCCTGACTAAAGCATGAACCGACTACTTTTGTTTCTCCTGCTTGGCGCAACGCTCACCTCCTGCCAGCCCACCAAGGTACTGCAGCCGGGAGAGCTGTTGTACACAGGCTCGGAGCTCGAATATAAGGGCGAGGTGCCGGACATACAGGAGGACCAGCTGAAAGCAGAAATCCTGCAGGACCCGAATACGAAGTTTTTGGGGATGCCACTGCGGCTGGGCATTTACAGCCAGTACGCTGACAAGGAAAAAGGCCTCGGCAAATGGCTGCGCAAAAACCTGGGCGAGCCGCCCTCCATTCTGGAATACGAGGAACTTAACACCAGCAGCCTCGCTCTGCAAAAGTACCTGATTGACCATGGCTATCTGCAGGCAGAAGTAGGTTTTGATACGCTGGTGGAAGAACAGCGCGCCACCGTTATTTACCATATCAAAGCCGGAGCCCCCTATCAGCTGCAAGCCATAGACTGGCCGGCGGATACGAACGCTATAGGCACTTTCGTGCAACGGCAACGCCCCAAAAGCCGCCTGATCCCTGATCAGCCCTACCGGACGGAAGACCTCAAAGCAGAGCGCAACCGGCTGGCCGGGGAGGGCCGCGAGCAGGGTTTCTACGGGCTGAACGCCGATAACTTCTACTACTTTCTGGATACTACTTCCGGCGACCACCGGGTCAAAGCGTTCCTGCGGGTGGCGGACGATCCCGTGGGGAGGCCTTACACGGAGCACTACATCGGGCGGACAACCGTTTACCCGCTCTACTTTCTGGACGAGGAGCAGGGCCCCGGCGCTATGGATACGCTGCAAT
>CAJXXJ010000230.1 GCA_913062745.1 uncultured Phaeodactylibacter sp. | reverse complement strand
CAGGCCGCTGGCGACCTCGGCGTCGTCGGGATCGATGGCTTCGGCCTTTCGATAGTGCTTCCTGGATTCCGGGGGTAGCGTCGTGCAGCATCCCCCGCCATTCGAGTTCTTCGAGAAAATTCATGTGTCGGTCTTGTTTCGGGCGCAAAGGTAAAATAATCTGTACTAATTCTGCGCCACTTCAAAAGTCATCTGATGGTCGAAGTCGCGGAAGTCTACCGGGCTGACGCCGGAAACGCCCTGCTCGGCCATGTACACCCCGTAGATGGTGTCCACCGCTGCCATCGTCAGTTTGTTGTGGGTGACGATGATGAACTGTGAGTCTTTGGAAAACTTCTTGATGATCTTGTTGAATTTCTCAATATTGGCGTCATCCAGCGGGGCGTCCACCTCGTCGAAAATACAGAATGGGGCCGGCTTGAGCAGGTAAAGGGCAAAGAGCAGTGCGGTAGCGGTGAGTGTTTTCTCACCGCCGGAGAGCTGACTGATCGTCTGCGGGCGCTTGCCTTTGGGCTTGGCCACGATTTCGATTTTTGACTCCAGCGGATTTTCCGGGTCGAGCAAGATGAGGTCGCAGGTATCCTCGGCGGTAAACAGGCTGCGGAACACCTCGATGAAGTACAGCCGTGCCTGCTCAAAGGACTCCAGGAACTGGATAGTGGCTGTTTCTTCGATTTCCTGAATCGTTGCTTCCAGGTCTTCTTTGGCTTGCAGAATATCGTCGCGCTGCCTGGTGATGTTTTCCGCCCGCTCTTTCATCTCATCGAAAGCCTCAACTGCCATCGGGTTAATTTCGCCGTAGTTCTCCAGGCGCCCGCGCAGGCGGTCCACTTTCAGCTCCAATTCTTCTGCCGGCAGCCCCAGTTCTGCCTCCTTACCCAGCAGGTCATTGATATCCAGGTTGAATTCTATACGGATGCGCTGCGCTACAGAGCTGACTTTGAATTTGACATCATTCACTTTATCCTTCAGCTGATTGACCAATATCTGTGCATCCTGCTGTTTTTTAGTCAGCTTGCGCAGTTCGTCTTCCAGCTTATTAATGCCGCCGCGGGCCTTGAAGTATACCTGCTCAGCTTCTGTCAGCAGCGCCTCCCGCTCCTTGCGCTCGGCGTAGGCCCGGAAGAGGTTGCGCTCCAGCTCGTCGGCGCCATCCTGCAGCTTCCGGATTTCCTGCTCCGACTGCTCCAGTTGCTGGGCATTGCGCTGTACGGTAGCCCGGGCCTCTTCTATCTGCTTTTCGCGAAAGCTCAGTTCCCGCTGCAGCGAAGAGACCTTGTTCTGCTGTTTGATAAACTGAATGTTCTTCTCGTTGAAGGCAGTGGAGGCAGCACTCATTTGCTCGGCCACTTCGCGGTAGGACACATCGGTGTCGGCGATGCGGTTTTTCAGCAGGCCGATTTCCTTGTTTTTCAGCCTCAGCTGCCCGTCGATCTCTTCATTTTCCGCCTCCAGGCGGGTAGCGCGCTCGGTTTGTGCGTTCAGCTTATCCTCGGCTTCGCGGATAAAGGATTCGAAGTTTTCCAGGCGGGTGGAGAAAGCGGTTTTCTCCTGCATCACCTGATTGAGGGCATTCCGCCCCTGCTGTATCCTGCCCTCTGAGCGCTGTTTCTTCAGCTGCTCAATACGTTCTTTGATGCTGTAGAATTGCGTAGACAGGCGGTTGTCTTCCCGCTCCAGCTTCTGTATGGCCTGATCGAGCACCTCCAGATTCTTCTTCCGGCCGATCTTTTTCCCTTCAAACAGGCCGATAGAGCCTCCGGAAACACTGTAGCGCCGCTGAATGAAGCGCCCGCTTTTCGATAACAATACGAATTGCCCGTCTGACAGCTGCCCCTGAATATCTTCCCGATCCGTCACCAGCACATTTTCCAGCAAATAGGCCACGAGGCGGCGGTAGGCCGGGTCGGTTTCCACCAAATCAATAGCCTGCAGCGTATCCGGCAGCAGCGCCATCGGCGGCTCGTACTGATCGAAAGCGTCGAGCAGGAAAAAATTCGCTTTGCCTTTCTGTGTTTTATTCAACAGCTGAATAGCGCGGTAGGCTTCCTCCAGGTTGCGCACCACGTAGTAGTTGAGGTAAGGCTCCAGGTAGTTTTCCACAGCCACCCGGTAATCCTCCTGCACATAGATCAGGTCGGACAGCAGCGGCGTCTCGCGGTTCCACTCCGACGACTGCGTATTGCTCAGGAACTTGATCGACTCCGGAAAGCCTTCCAGGTTTTCGACCATGCTCTTGGTAAGTTTGTACTCATTGCGCTTGGCGTCGAGCGAGCGGTTGACTTTGGTGCGCTGCTTATTGACGGCTTCCAGCTCCTCTTCGGCCTGCTCCAGTTTTTGCTGACGCTCCTCTTCGGCTTTTTCCAGCTGTTCCACTTCCTGCCGCTTTTGCCGTTCGCGCTCGTCCAGCTCCGCCATTTTGCCGCGCAGCCCGCCTACTTCTTCCTGCCGGCGGCTGATTTCTTCATTTGCACGCCGCAGCTCGCGTTGGCTGCTCTCAATCTGATTGGTATTGACCGCTTTTTTCTTCTCCAGCTCGAAGGCTTCCCGCTCCAGCGCCTGCTGCTGCTGCACTACGCTGTCCAGCCCCGATTTGAGCTCGCCGTGGTCTTTTTTTATGGCTTGCAGCCGCGCTTCGGCCTGATCGAGCTCCTCTTCCAGCTGCGCCTCGATGCGCTTCTCGCCGTTTAGCTCGATACGGTAATGTTCAATGTCTTCCTCCAGCTCGCGTATGCGGCGCTGTGCAGACTCCGTTTCTTCGCTCAGCTTTTTCAGGTTATCCTGCAGGAATTGCTGCTTCTGCTGCTGCATCCGCTTGTCGTTCTCCATCCCGCGGATCTTGCCGACCAGGTTGTTGAGCTCCCGCTGCCGCTGCGAAAGTGCCTGTTCTTTATCGACATGCTCCTTGCGCTGCGCTTCCAGGTTGGCCTCGTAGGTGTGGATGTCCACGTCGTACTGCCGGTAAGCGTCGGTCTCCTGTTCCAGCTTCTTTTGCAGTTCGTTTTGCTGCTCCTTTAGCTTGCCGATTTTCAATATGGCCAGCTCCGTACTGTAATCTTTATACTTTTCCTTGAGCTCGAAGTATTTGCGGGCACGCTTCGCCTGCTTTTCGAGTGACTTAAGGTTGTTGTTAATCTCGTATAGCAAGTCCTCTACCCGGTCCAGGTCTTCTGTAGTGTTTTTGAGCTTGTTGAGGGTTTCGCGTTTGCGGACTTTGTACTTGGAGATGCCGGCAGCCTGCTCAAACATTTTGCGGCGCGCATTATCCTTATCCGCCAGGATATCATCCACCATGCCCAGGGCGATGATGGCGTAGGAATTGGAGCCGATACCGGTATCCAGGAACAGGGAAGTGATATCTTTCAGCCGGCAGGTGACCCCGTTGAGGCGATACTCGCTGTCCCCGCTGCGGTACAGCATACGGGTGATCGTCACCGAATGGTATTCCGTGGGCAGCAGGTTTTTGGTATTCTCAAAAGTCAGCGATACAGAAGCCACGCCACCCGCTTTACGCCGCTTAGTGCCGTTGAAGATCACGCTCGACATGCTGTCCAGGCGGAGCTCCCGGCTCTTCTGCTCGCCCAGCACCCAGCGGATGGCATCGACGATATTCGACTTGCCCGAGCCGTTAGGCCCTACGATGCCGATCACATCCTCCTCGAAGTTGATTACGGTTTCGTTAGCAAAACTCTTGAACCCCTTTATTTCTAGCTGCTTCAATCTCATAGCTTACAAAAATACGGTTTCAGCCTCACAAGCCGCTGTGGAAAAAGCGCTTTTTTATCCACATTGCTGCAGCTGTATTGCAAACGACCAAGTTTGGTGGTTTCCTTACGGCAAAAAGGCAGAAAAATGGCTAGCTTCGCCGTCTACAAAATTATGATATGAAAAAAACCTTCTTTACCCTGTTGCTGGCTTTTTTAGCCAGTTTTCCACTCCTGAACGCCCAAATGCTTGACCACAAGCTGGGCGAAGCACTCATCCGACTGGAAAACGAGACCGACATCCAGCAGATTGTACAGCGGCTGCAGACCTACCAAAACCAGCCCACCCGGCTGCGCGTGCTGGAAGAAACGGTGCCCTACATGCGCATTTACCGGCTTTCCTTTGACCACACTGCCATCCCGGAGCGCGATTTCGTGGACTACCTCAACCGATTCCCCGGCATTCAGGCAGCGCAGTTCAACCACATCGTAAAAAACCGCTCCACCGTACCGGACGACCCGGAGTTTGCCAATCAGTGGCAGTACATCAACGAAGGCCTGGGCAACTGTACCGCGGGCGGAGATATTGACGCCGACCTGGCCTGGGATATCACCACCGGCGGTAAAAACGCTTTCGGTGACGATATTGTGGTCTGCGTGGTAGACGATGGGCTGGACCCCAACCACAGCGATTTTGAAGGCAACGTTTGGGTAAACGAAGCTGAAATCCCTGACAACGGCATCGATGACGACAACAACGGCTTCGTCGACGACTACGCCGGCTGGAACACCTCCAGCGATACCGATGATACCGATGCCGGCAACTGGCACGGCACCCCCGTAGCGGGCATTGTAGGTGCTAAAGGCAACAACGGCATCGGCGTAGCCGGCGTCAACTGGGACGTAAAGCTCATGATTGTAGTTGGCGGTACCGGCCTGGAATCGGAAGTACTGAAGGCATACAGCTTCCCCCTCGCCCACCGCATGCGCTACAACGCGACCTTGGGCGAGGAAGGCTCTTTCGTCGTAGCTACCAACTCCTCCTGGGGCGTCGACTTCGGGCAGCCGGCGGATGCTCCGCTCTGGTGTGCGTTTTACGATACGCTGGGCGTACACGGCATCCTCAATGCCGGCGCTACGACCAACGGCAATCAGAACGTCGATGAAATTGGCGACCTGCCTACAGCCTGCCCCAGCGACTTTATGATCAGCG
The DNA here is from genome assembly GCA_913062745.1 of uncultured Phaeodactylibacter sp. Classification (GTDB taxonomy): domain Bacteria; phylum Bacteroidota; class Bacteroidia; order Chitinophagales; family Saprospiraceae; genus Phaeodactylibacter. Next base: position 1,580 of record CAJXXJ010000230.1, on the reverse strand, counting down.
TCACCAACCTGGACTGCACCGATGCTAAAATCACCAGTGCCGGCTTCGGTGCTGAGACCATCGACCTGGGCGCTTTCGGGCAGGGCACCTGGACGGCAGCCGACAACAATAGTTACGGCGACTTTGGGGGAACTTCCGGTGCAACACCGCATGTAGCCGGAGCAATCGCCCTACTCTACTCCGCGCCCTGTTCCAACCTGTCCCAGCTGGCTATCGATGCGCCCGCGGAAGCCGCCCTGCTCGTACGCCAGGCTATCCTCGACGGCACACGGCCCAATGCCAGCCTCGACACCATCACGGTGACCGGTGGCGTGCTCAACCTCTTTAATAGCCTGCAAATATTGCTCACGCAGTGCGGCCCCTGCCCACAGGCTTTCTCCCTGGAAGCTACTGAAGTTACCGACAGTACGGCTGTTCTATCCTGGATATCTTCCGACTCCAGCCTTTCATCCAGCCTTTACTGGCGGGAAGCCGGCGCAGAGGACTGGACCATTGTGCCGGATACCGTGGCACCAATCGCTATTTCCGGACTGTCCGCCTGCACAGCCTACGAATTTGCCATTGAAGACAGCTGCGCGGATACTTTGAGTTTCTCCTTCACGCAAAAGTTTGAAACCACTGGCTGCTGCGACCCGCCGGAAAAACTGGCGGTGGAAGCCTCAGCCACGGAAGTCGCGATCAGCTGGGACACAGTGCCCGCCGCGCAAGCCTACCAACTGCTGCTCAACTGCAGTAATGACAGCCTTGTCATAGACAGCATCGCGGCTACTTCCATCGTGCTGAATCAGCTTGACTCCTGCCAGGCTTGTATTGCTCAGGTGCGCTCGCTCTGCGGAGATACGCTGAGTACCGATATTTCCGAACCTTTCCCCTTCGAGATTCCGGGCTGCGGCCCTTGCATTGACCCGGAATTCTGCGAAGTGGAAGGCGATAGCGATTACGAATACATCGAACAGATTATCCTAGGCCCGCTGGATAACATCTCCGGCAACGACGACGGCTACGGCGATTACACCGGCATGAGCACCTCGCTGGAAACCAATGAGCAGTACGAACTAAGGATTGTGCCGGTCTGGCCCCTGGGCGAGTACGCAGAGAGCTACTTCATCTGGATCGACTTTGACCGGGATGGGAATTTTGAAAACGACTCCGAGCTGATTTATGAAATCAACAACGTTACCGATACGCTCAGCGATCTCGTCACCATCCCCGCCGGCGTCACTCCCGGCGAAACCAGAATGCGCATAGCAATGATCTACGAGCCGGATTTCCCGCAGTCCTGCGGTGATATCGGCTTCGGCGAAACGGAAGATTACTGTGTCACCATTACGGATGAGCAGCCGGACTGCCTGCGCCCCGCTTTCATGAACCTGGACTCCGCAGGGTACGAGTCGCTTCATCTGTCCTGGGAAGGCCTGCCCAATGATTCGCTGTACCAGTTGCAGTACCGGGAGGCCGGAACCGCAGCGTGGTCGGATACCATCGAACTCAGCACTCCATTCGGGACGCTGGAGGGCCTGCAGCTTTGCACTGAATACGACATAAGGCTCCGCAGCGTATGCGGCTTTGGCGGAAGCCCC
>CAJXXJ010000229.1 GCA_913062745.1 uncultured Phaeodactylibacter sp. | reverse complement strand
GTCTCCATCTTCGCCGCCCAGGTTGTCCGTGCCGGTGAAGGTGATGCTGCCGCCTATATAGGTGTAGGCATAGAGCGCTGTACGTTCGAAAATATGGCAAAGCGGCAGGAAGCTTAAAACCCGGTGGCGTGCCTGAATGGGCATCAGGTCGCGTACGTCAAGCACGTTGCTTACGATATTGTCGTGGGACAACATCACCCCCTTCGGCTGCCCGGTGGTGCCGGAAGTGTAAATGAGGGTAGCCATTTCCTCCGGTTTTACGGCTGCTTTACGAGCTTCCACCTCCTCTATGCCTTCTTCCGCGAAGAGATCCTCCCAGTAGGGGCGGCCTGCGTGCTGGTCGAAGGTATACACTTCTTTCAGAGAAGGGACATTGGCCTGTGCGCTGCGCACCTTGTCATACAAATCATCCTTGCCGACGAAGGCATACTTAACCTCCGCATCGTTGAAAATATATTCGTACTCAGAGGGGCTGATGGTTGGGTAGACGGGCACATTGATCGCGCCTATCTGTTGAATGCCGAGGTCCAGCACCACCCACTCGGGCCGGTTTTGGTATACGGCTACTGCAATTTTATCACCGGGCTGTACCCCCAGTTTCAGCAATCCCATACTGACCTTATTGGCCTGATCAATCGTCTCCTGTGTGCTGAGGTACGCCCACTCGCCGTTCTTACGGCCACCGTAGGCCTTGTCCTGCGGATGGTGTTCCAGTTGGTACTGGATAAAGTCGAATAACCGCTTTGGTTGTTCCATACTGTCCTGCAATTATGGTTAGGTAAAGGAAGTCAAGCAAAAATAGAGCAACTACCTGCTTTTCAAAACAATGTTCTGAAAATACAAACTCTCCCGAATAAATAAAAAACTAACCCCGAAGAACCGCACCCTGTTCGTATAAATTTTCAATTTCCTTGCGGAATTTTTCGGCAATCCACTCCCGGCGCGGTTTCAGCGTAGGGGTGAGCTCACCGGCCTCGGCAGTCCAGGGCTCGTGGAGCAGGTAAATGTTCCCCACCTGCTTGTAAGGAGGGAAGGCAGCATTGGCTTTGGCTACCTCTTCGCGCAGAAAGGCTTCTACCTTATGATTATGCACCATAAACTGCGGTGCCGTCCAGTGGATGTTTTGCGCTTCGCACCACTGCCGCAGCAGCCCGAACTGCGGGAGCAGCAGTGCCAGCGGGAAGGGGCGCTGCTCTCCGATCACCAGTGCTTCTTCAATGTAGGGCGAAGCTTTCAGGGCTTGTTCTATTTGCTCCGGGGCGATGTAGCGGCCGTTGGTGGTTTTAAAGAGGTCTTTCTGCCGCCCGGTAATCTGCAGGAAGCGTTTGTGCACCAGCCGCCCGCGGTCGCCGGTGCGCAGCCATCCGTCATCAGTGAATACTGCCTGGGTTTCCCCGGGTTTTAGGTAGTAGCCGAGCATCACATTCGGCCCTTTGACCTGTATTTCGCCCTCCCCTTCTTCATTTGCTGCGTCTATGCGCAGCTGCATGCCCGGGATGGGGATACCCACGGTGCCAAAGCGGGTGCCTCCCGGCTCAAAGCGGTTAAAGGCAATCACCGGAGCGGTTTCGGTCATTCCATACCCTTCGCGTACGGGGATGCCGGCAGCGGAAAAGAGCCGTGCCAGCCGTTCCTGCAGTGCTGCTGCACCGACAATCACGCCTTCGATCCGGCCCCCGATCAGGCGTTTCCAGCGTTTGAGCACCAGCATTCTGGCAAGGTTGAGGCGAATACGGTACCAAAGGTTGCCGGGGTGGCGCAGCCGGTATTGCATGCCAGTCCGAATAGCCCAGTGCCCCAGCCAGCGGAATGGAAGGGAACGGCTGCCGATGCGCTCCAGAACTTCATCGTAGGCGCGCTCCAGCAAGCGGGGGACTGCAGTAAAGTAATGCGGGCGTACTTCCCGGAATAAGGAGAAGGTCTCTTCCCGGTTGCGGGAATAGTAAATGGAGGCGCCGCAGGCCAGGTAGGTGTAATTGACCATACGCTCGAAAATGTGGCTGGGCGGCAGGAAGCTCAGCGCCCGTTTCTTGTGGTTGACGGGCACGAGGCTGATCGTCGCTTTGATATTGCTCACGATGTTTTTATGCGAAAGCATGACCCCCTTGGGCTGCCCGGTGGTGCCGGAGGTATAAATGATGGTGGCCAGGTCGTCCTCGTGTATGGCTCCTTTCAGCACCTGCAGGGCTTCCAGTTGATTGGCGGTGGGCTCGGCGAGCAGTTCGTCCCAACTCGTAAAGTCAGGCAGGTGTACCATGCTGTAAATATTCAGGGGCTGCTGCAGTTCCGTTTTAATTTCAGCCAGCCGCTCAGTAGCTTCCCGGTTGGCACCCACGGCGTGCTGTATTTCTGCTTCGCGCAAAATGTAGGACAGTTCTTCCCGGCTGGCAGCAGCGTGGATGGGTACGGGGACAAAACCGGCTTGCATCAGGCCGATGTCGAGAAGCAGCCACCTGGGGCTCATGCGCTCCGCCAGAATAGCTACGCGCTCTCCGCGCTTCAGCCCCCGCTTCAGCCAACCGGCGCTTATGCAGCGGGCTATACGCTCGCATTCGGCAGTGCTGTAGTACTCCCAGCCGAGCTCACCACGTATGGCCAGTGCTTTTTTCTGAGGGAAACGATCCCGTTGGTAAGGCAAAATATCGAACAGGCGCCGAAAGTCCATAGCGAAGGGGGTAGTTAAAATTCTGATGGAATCCGGCTTAGTGGGGTTGATGGTCAACTAAAGATACAAAATAGTTGGAATCATGGTGTCTGGTCCAGGGTATCTTTTAAATGCTCAGATGGTTTAGCATTCATAAATGAATACGCTTGCCTACCTGTTCATAGGTTTGTCCTTCTTCGCCTAAGTCCACTTTCCCGCCAGTTAATGACTCGAGATCTTGTTGCATACCCACAGCATAATGATTTCCCCAAGTGTACTACTTGCCATGTTGAAGGCCGTTTCATGTACTTTTTTCAACATGCAGGTTTTTTGTAAGGGTTTTATTCATATTACCCCCTCATCATCACCCGGATCATGAGCGGGATCAGTAGCAGGTCGCTCACCAGTGCACTTACCAGCGTCAGGCTGATCAGCAGGCCGATGGTCACGCTGGGCGGGTGGATGGAGAACAGCATAACCAGAAAGCCGAAGAACAGCACGATGGAGGTCAGTACAATCGCCTTGCCCGTTTCCAGGAAGGTGATATGCATTGCTTTCTCTACCGGCAGGCCTTTGTTGCGCGCCAGTTTGTATTTGCTCAGGAAATGGATGGTATCGTCTACCGCAATACCAAAGATGACGGCGAAGACGATGGACACCCCGGCCTCCAGTTCTATACCCAGGAAGCCCAGCAGTGCCCCCGCCAGAATGAGCGGGAACAGATTAGGCACCAGCGAAATGAGCAGCATCTTCACATTGCGGAACAGCAGCGCCATGAGCAGGCTGACGACCAGTATGGCCATGCCCAGCCCGTAGAGCAGGTCCCGGCGTACGTACTCGGCATTTTTGTCAATGATAAGCCCGGTGCCGGTGCGCTTGAAGGAAACCACGGATGTGTCGGTATTAGCCGTGATCCAGCGGTCGATGCGCTCGCCCATCTGCTTGATGGTGTCCGCGCCCACATCATTGATACGGGAGGTGATGCGCGCCTTCTCTTCATCTTCGCTCAGCAGCACATTTACATTGAGCTTGGGCACCCGGGCAGCCATACGCTGGTAGCGCTGGAATTGCTCCCGGTTGTCGGGCAGCTCGTAGGCCTCCGCAGAGTTGTTGTTCATCATCTGATTGATGCTCTTGTACACCGCAGTGATGGAAGCAACAGCCTGAATCGAGGGGTAGTTTTTGAGGTGGTTTTCCACTTTGGCAATTTCCTGTATCACCTCCCAGTCGCTCGCCTTGTAGCCTTCCCTGGCGGTCACTGCGAATTCCAGTGGCCGGAAGCCGGTCAGCTGCTGCTCGAAAAACTTGAAGTCTTCCGTAATCTTTTCTCCCCGCGGCATATTATTGATGATGCCGTAGTTGGTGGTGATTTTGGAGATGCCCCACAGCGCCACAAAGAGCGTAAGCATACCGCCTACTGCAATGCGCGCCGGGTAGCGCAGCGTGAAGCGGTAGGAACGGTCCATCCACTTTTCCCAGAAAGCATGCCCGCGCCCCAGCTTGATGATCTGATCGGCGCGGAACCAGGATAGTACAGCGGTAGTGAAAAAGATGACCGTAACGTAGGCCACCATCACCCCAATCGCTGCGTTGATGCCGAAGTCGCGGATGGGCCCCACCTTGCTCGTCAGCAGAGACGCAAAGCCAATGGAAGTGGTCACGGAAGTCAGCAGCGTAGCCAGCCCGATTTCCTTAATCGTCGTTACAATGGCCCGGTCCTGCCGTTCTCCCTTACGCAGCTCGTCGATGTACTTGGACATGATATGGATTACATCGGAGGTGCCTACGATAATCATCAGTACGGGATAGAGCGCGGCCATCGCGTTCAGCTCACGCCCGGTAGCGCCCAGCAGCCCCATGAACAGCAGCATGCCCAGCCCGATAGATACGAGGGCTACAAAGATGCCCCACGGACGGCGGAAGAGCAGAAACATGACGATGGTGACGAGTATACCGGAAATGATAGCAGAAACCGTAATCTCCCGCTTTTGCATAGCTACCAGCTCCTTTTGGAAATACGGGCGGCCGAGGTAGTGGTATTCTTCAAACTCGTATTCCTCAATCATTTCGTTGAGCGCCGTGATCAGTTCTTCCGCCTGCCCCAGCTGTATGCTGGGTATGGTCTTGAGAAAAATGACCAGCGTGGTGGCGTCTTCGGAAATCAAATTGTGGACAAAGCGTTCGTCGTTGAGGATACGCTCCCGGTCGGCGGCGTAGCGCTCCGGCTGATTGATGTGGATAGCCGGCACCGAGGTGATGGCAAAGGGCGTTTTGACCGGGTAGGAAAACTTAGTCAGCGACTGGCTCTCCGTGATGTGCGGCAGGTCGCGGGTAGCCAGTGAAAACTGGTGGAAGCGCTGCAGGAAATCCTGCTCAAATACGCCCTCTTCCCGCCGTACGGCCACGAGCAGAAAGTTGTCGTCTCCTTCAAAGTTCTCCACAAAGTCCCGGAAGTACTCGAGGTCTTCGTCCCCTTCCGGAAAAAACTGCTCAAAATCAAAAGAGAACTGCAGCTGCGTGACAAAATAGCCACTGGCGAGGGCGAGTATAGTGAAAACGATAACGGAAATAACCCGTAGTTTGCTCTTCATTGATGCGCTTTGCTTGGATTACTGTTCTGGGAAAAACAAATCACAGGGAAAACCAGCGGTGGGGCATTTGGTTTATATTTTTTTGGCCATAAGGTAGTGCTCTGCCCCTGCGAAAACGGGAATCCGGGAACGGAGGGCACCCCGTGAAGACCGTTCGTCATTAGTTAGTCTGTTGCGGGGCCCGGGAAAAGCACGAGGGGTTAAAAATAAAACGCCACCCCGGCACGCACCCCAAACCGCCGCGCCTGCGGATTGTCCAGATAGCTCAGCCGCCATACGGCCTCTACCTGAAAGACCTTAAGGATATTTTCGATACCTACGCTCGCTTCCATATACGGGCGGGCGCTGGGCGCGCGAAAGCCAGGGTAGGTGTTTTCATCTGTAGCTACAAAGTCGTTGAGGCGGTTAGCTGCCCGGTTGGCCGGGGAGAGGCTGCCCATTACAGCTTTGAAGGTGGCATAAGAGCGGAATTTCAGTTTGCGCAAAAGAGGGATGCGGTTCAGAAAGAAGCCGTCGAAGTGGTGCTCCAGCATCAGGCTGGCGTAAGTGTCACTGGCAAATTCGTAGCGCGTCATCATATTGAAGATGTTGCGCCCTACGAAGTAGCCCTCGTTGCCGGGGTGTACCTCCATGAGCAGAAAGGGCAACGTACCAAAAATCTTACCCGCATTAATCCGGTAGGACATCCAGCCCAACGGGTTAATGTAAAAATAGTGGCGGTAGCTCAGGTTGATTTTGTGGTAGTCGTAGCGGCCGCCCATCAGGCCATTTACCCCCAAGGTATACTGCAACTCGACGATGGGGTGCTCGGAGCCAAAGCTGGAGCGCGTAAACTCTCCCTCTACGACCCGCTCGTCCTTGGCGTAGCGGGCTTTGAAGATAATTTCCGTGGTGCGTATGGTGGTATCGATATCGGGTTGGCTGGAAGGGTCGGGCAGGTAGGCGTAATCGAAGCCCCGGCCGTCGCTGAAGATGCTGCCGTAGGGGTCCATATCCCGGTGCAAAAAGGTAATGCGGTTCGACAAGCCATTTTTCCAGAAGCGCTCGTAGTATGCCTTGCCCTCCCGTACATGGATCAGCTTTTGCAGCAGCGGCCGCCGGAACAAACCTGAGAACAGGTCGCCCTGTACAAACTCTTCGCTGTTTTCGCTATTCAGGCTCACGTCGTTGGTATACGCGATACCCGCCAGCGTACGGGGCTTTCGGTTCATCAGCCACTCTGCACTGCCGCCGTACTTGAAACGCTCATCCTTTAGCCCATAAGC
>CAJXXJ010000228.1 GCA_913062745.1 uncultured Phaeodactylibacter sp. | reverse complement strand
CTCCCGAAGTGACCATTGATGCGCTCTATGCATTCACCAATTGTGAGGTTTCTATTTCGCCCAATGCTTGCGTAATCGTTGAAGACCAGCCCCACTTTTTGTCGGTCCTCGACATCCTCAAGGTCTGCACGGAAAACACGCGGAAACTGCTTCAACTGGAGCTGGAGATCAAATTAAAGGAACTCCAGGAAAAATGGCATTTCGCCAGCCTGGAAAAGCTCTTCATCGAAAAGCGCATCTACCGCGATATCGAACAGTGCGAAACCTGGGAAGAAGTGCTGGAAGCGGTGGACAGCGGCCTGCGCAAATACGTACGGGTACCCGGTGAAAAAGCGAAGAAGGGGGACGGCCGCCTGCTGCTGATGCGCGACATCACCGAGGAGGACCTGGTGCGCCTTACGGAAATCAAGATCAAGCGCATTTCCAAATACAATTCCTTCAAAGCCGATGAACTGATGGCGAAGCTGGAGGAAGAGCTGAAAGAAGTGCAGCACCACCTCGATAATCTGGTGGACTACGCTATCGCCTACTTTGAAGACTTGCTGAATAAACATGGCAAAGGGCGGGAGCGCCGTACCAAAATTACCACCTTTGATACGATCGCTGCATCCGATGTGGTAGCTAAAAATGCCAAACTGTACGTAAACCGGAAGGACGGTTTCATCGGCACCGGCATGAAGAAAGAAGAGTTTGTCTGCGACTGCTCGGATATTGACGATATTATCGTTTTCCGTAAGGATGGGCAGTTTCAGGTATCCCGTATCGACGACAAGGTCTTCGTGGGCAAAGACATCATACACGTAGATGTGTGGAACAAGGGGGACGACCGGACCACTTACAATATGATGTACATCGATGGCAAAACGGGCCGCACCTTCGCCAAGCGTTTTAACGTCAAATCGATCACCCGCGACCGGGAGTACGATATGACGACCGGCGAGAAGGGCTCGAAAATGCTTTACTTCAGCGCCAACCCGAACGGTGAGGCAGAAGTGGTGACGGTGCAGCTCACGCAGGGCAGCCGGGCGCGCAAAAAGGTTTTTGATTTTGACTTTGCCGAGCTTGATATCAAGGGGCGGGGGTCAAAGGGTAATACCGTGACCAAATACCCGGTACGCAAAGTAAGCCTGAAGGAGGCCGGCAAGTCAACGCTGGGAGCCATCAAAGTATGGATGGACGAGGTAAGCGGCCGCATCAATACTGACGAACGCGGCATTTTCCTCGGCGATTTTGATACCGGCGATCAGATTTTCCTGATCTATAAGGACGGCAGCTACGAAGTAGTAGACCTGGACCTGAATAAGAAGTTTACGCCCACGGAGATCATCCATATTGGCAAGTTCGACCCCGATCAGGTCATCAACGCAGTCTACTACGAAGGCGAGCGTGGCTGGAGCGTCGCCAAGCGGTTCCTGGTGGAGACGACGAGCACAGATCAGCGGTTTACCTTCATTACCGAGCATAAAAAGAGCAAGCTGCTGTTTGCTTCCCTCAAGCCGAACCCGGCCATCACCTATAAAATCAAGGACGGCAGCAAGAAGGTAGACGAAGAGCTGCACATTGCCGAATTCATAGACGTAAAGGGCTGGCGCGCCGTGGGCAATAAGGTGAGCGATCAGCGCCTGATGTCCGTCAAGGAGATACCCGGCAAAGACGAAGGGGAAGAAGCGGCCAAGCCGGCCAGCCCGCAAAAAGACAAGCTACAGGCCGGAGACAGCGTGGACTTTGATATGGAAGATAACGGGCAGGGGAAGATGTTCTAGTGGCCTGCCAAGGCTAAAACTAGGTATTTCTTTCCCCTACTCCAAGCAGATCAAAGGCGAAATGCTCCAGTAGTTTTTCCACCTGGCTCAAATCGCCCTCTTGCACCTCAATATCCGTCAGCGAAGGGAGGTGCAGGGCAAAGTAAATGTGGTTATTCGACATCTCCAGCAGCGTACTGGCGAGTGCCCGCGGGTAAGGATACTGCGGGTCGATTTCCTCAATGATTTTGGCAATGCGCTTAGCCAGCCCTTTGTAGGTCAGAAAAAAGCCTTGTTTGTTCTCCTGGTCCACCTCTTTGGTATGGTAGGCTTTGGTAGCCTCTGCCACTACGATGCGGTGCAGGATATCCTCATCCACAAATTCTATGGACGTATTGCGGCGGGTCGTATCCACGATAGAAGAGATCGCGATCTTGAGTTTCCGTTTCGGGTCCTCGATATTCATGGTATTGAAATCGATGCGGAACTTCATCCACTCCCAGTACCAGCAGAGCAGATAGACGAGCAGCTTATGCTTATTTTCAAAGTATCGGTAGACGGAAGCTTCTGTGGAGCTGATGCGCTCTGCCAGCTTTTTGAAGGTGAATGATTCAAAACCGATTTCGTCAATCAGCAAGATACTGTACTGTATGATGCGCTTTCCCAGTTTGGTATCCTGTGGGTCGCGCAGGTACAAATTTTCATTCAGCTTCATTTGAATGGTAATCGACATGGTTAGGTTGTTGGCTGGGTTCGTGAGTTGTTTCGATTAATCGGTCCGCATGGAGGTGCTTTGCCCCTGTTGCGCCTGCTCATCCCGTAGAAAAGCCAGGTTCTCTTCCCGGATATAAGGCTGCAACCACTTGACGCATTCCTGGAAATTGTCAAATGCGTACTCCTCGTTGATAAGGCCGGGCAGAAGATTGATGCGCTCAAACATTAGCCGGGGCTGTTCCTGCAGTCCGGTGAATGCGACCACGATTCCGCGGCTGCGCAGCCCCTGCACCGCTTCCTCCATGGCATAGAGGCCCGATTGGTCTACGTAGGGCACCTGCTCCATCCGCATGACCACTACTTTGATATCCGGCAGCTCGTTCATCATGTCCTGAAAGCGGGAAGCAAAGCCAAAGAACAGGGGCCCGTCCAGGCGCTTAATGTACACATGCTCGCTTACTTTACCGGCTAGTTTGTCCTTATCACAGAAGGGTACTTCCGGAGCAAATTCTCTTAACGGGGCGGAGCTTGTTTTGGTTTCCACCACATCTGAGATTTTCTTCATGAACAGCAAAGCGGATAGAATCATACCGGCAGCTACTGCTACCAGCAAATCGACGAATACCGTCAGCACCAGCACCAGTATCATGACCACTGCATCTGACCTGGGGACGCTGCGGATGTGGCGCATCCCTTTATAATCAATGATGCCAATACCTACGGTAATCAGAATACCTGCCAGTACTGCATCCGGGATGTAAGCCACCACCGGGCCAAGCCCGAGCAGTACGGCCAGCAGAAAAATGCCGGCGAATACTCCCGATATTTTGGTTTTACCGCCTGACTGAGCGTTGATTACGGTACGCATTGTGGCTCCGGCGCCTGGCAGCCCGGCAATCAGCGCAGCGCCCATATTGCCAATACCCTGCCCAATCAGCTCCTGATCACTGTCGTGCTTCGTCTTGGTGATATTGTCGGCAACCACGGAAGTCAGCAGGGAGTCGATAGCGCCCAGGGCAGCCAGCGTCAGCGCAAACTGTATGATCATACTGATTAAGCCCATATCGGTGAACGCATAGAAAAAGTTGAGGTGCAGCGGAGGCAGGCCGCCTTCCACCCGCCCGATTACCGGCACCTGCCCTTCAAACAGGAAGAAGGCAAGGGGGGTGACCAGCAACAGCGCTACCAGGGAGCTGGGCAATGCAGTTGTAATGCGTTTGAAACCGTATATAATAATTATGGTCAGCAGGGTAAGCCCAAGGTTGATCCAATTGATGCCGCCCGGCACGGTAAACGGCCGGGTAAGATAGGTAATAGTGCCCACGGTACCTCCTGCCTCACGGGCAGCCAGGCGCTCGGCTTCTTCCTGTATTTCTTCCTGCGTCACCAGCTCCGCCCGCCGTGTGGTCTCTGCCAGGTCCGCGCGGTTCATAACCCCGCTGAGCACGCCTTCTGACTCTTCCTTTTGCAGGATTTTTTCTAAAATCTGCTCCTCGGCGTGCGGCAGTTGCTGCGCTACCAGAGCAGTGTCCGCAGCCGGGTTGTAGCCGAGGGCCGGAAAGAGCTGCGTGATGACGATGATGACCCCGATACCGCTCATAAAACCCGACACTACCGGGTAGGGGATGTAGCGGATGTACCGCCCCAGCCGCAGTATGCCGAACAGCATTTCAAAGAAACCCGCCAGGAAGAAGGTCGCTACAATAACCGGCAGCGCTTCCGCAACTGTAGAAACGCCTGACTCTGTAATAGCGCTGGCAATAACAGCTGCCGAAACTACCGTCATCGGCGCAGTGGGCCCGCTGATTTGAGTCGGCGTACCGCCAAAAAGAGCCGCCAGTATGGCAATGGCAATAGCACCGTACAGGCCCGCCATGGCGCCCAGCTCCGTCTGTGCACCGAAGGCCAGAGCGAGGGGAAGCGCAACAATACCGGCGGTCAGCCCGCCGAAGAAATCGCCTTTTAAGTTGGAAAAGTCAAACCGGAAAATGTTTCGCATGCAGCAGTGAGTTAACGGGGTAGCAGGACAAAAGTGTATTTACTAGTAACACCTTGTCTTAATTAGAGGTTTACTCAACTGTGAAGCGGAAAAAGGGGCTGGTAAGTCAAAGTGGAGAGGCAAGATTGCCTCTCCCGAAAAAGCCTCAGTCACCATGCGAATTCTCAGACTCGTAAAGAGCCGAGAATCACTACAGATATTCTTACACCGCTATTTGCGAATAGCCAGGCATTCTGCTATGCACTTGAATAGCAATGCTATCATTTAACAACCGCTTACTATTTTGGTTCTTGCTTTTTCCCTTTTTCAGGATTGAGCGGCCAGCCCACTTATTGCCCGGTGACCGCTTACCAGTTGTCGCCATCCAGCATATCGCCGAGGCCCCCAAGCACGCTGCCTTCTCCCTTGTTCTTGCCTCCGTACTGTCGGGAAGCGGCTACTATCCGGTCGGCCAGGCGGCTGAACGGAAGCGACTGTACCCATACGCTGCCGGGCCCCTGCAGGCGGGCGTAGAAAAGGCCCTCGCCGCCGAAGAACATGTTGCGGATGCCCTTGACCATCTCGATATCGTAGTCAACATCAGCAGTGAACCCGACCAGGCAGCCGGTATCCACGCGCATGGTCTCGCCCAGCGCCAGCTCTTTGCGCACTACCGTACCGCCGGCGTGCAGGAATGCCATGCCATCGCCCTCCAGCTTTTGCATGATGAAGCCTTCACCGCCGAAGAAGCCTCTGCCCAGCCGCCGGGAGAATTCGATGCCGACCGAAACGCCCTTGGCAGCACACAGGAAAGCATCCTTTTGGCAAATAACGCGGCCGGCGTGCTCTGACAAGTCGAGCGGGATGATGCGGCCCGGATACGGAGAAGCGAAAGAGACGCGCTTTTTGCCTGTGCCGCCGTGGGTAAAGGCCGTCATAAACAGGCTTTCGCCGGTGATCAGGCGCTTGCCGGCAGAGAGCACTTTGCCCCACAGGCCGGCATTCTGCTCGCGGTGGCTGCCGTCGCCGAAGATGGTGGCCAGCTCGATGCCGTCGTCCATCATCATAAAGCTGCCGGCTTCAGCAATCACTGTTTCGTAGGGGTCCAGTTCGATTTCTACAAACTGCATCTCCTCGCCGAAGATTTGGTAATCAATTTCGTGTGCGTTCATGATTTTCCTGAGTTTTTTGAGGTCTAAGTATACTCATTTTTTGGCGGTTTGCCTCGGCCTTTTCGATTGAAGCTCCTTTCTGCCCTACAAAGGAATTTTATGGCCGGGCATAGCGGGACTGAGAAAGCCAATGCACGAGGGGCGCTCCCCGCTGCTGCAGATGGTAAGCCAGCCAGAGCGCCCGCCCCAACACCGCGGCCTCCTCTTCCCCGCCCCCGGCACGGGCGGCATTCCATACCCATGCCTGCAGCTGACCGGGGCGCTGCTCCACCCAGCCTTCTTCCTGTGCCTGCCGGGGGAGCGCCTCCCGGCACAGCTGATGCAGGCACGCCTGCAGGCGCTTTCGGGACTCCGGCTGCACCTTTGCCGGCAAAGGCCGCAACTGTAGGTAGTCCTGCTCCGTATACGCTACATACAACTTGGAGGTGGACGGGTCAAAGTCGCTGGCCACCGGGCGGACTTCCCACTGCCTCAGCTGCCCATTTTCCGTAAGGTAAAGCAGGCGGAGCCGCTCCCAGGCAACAGCGGCCCAGGCAGATGCCAGCAGAGCCTGCCCCTGTGGCTGAAAGAGCTGACAACCCTGCTGCAGAAGGGTGTCGAGCCGTTCGTGTAAATCAGGCATAGTATGCTTTTGGTTAAGTAAATACAGCTTCGTGCCTGCTTGTTTGTAATTATTCGGTAGCCATAGGGCCATTTTACCCCTTTCATGCGTTTATTAGACGGATAAACCGCCTGATTGCAAGGAGCTTAGGGCTGAAAAAGCCTAAAAAGGGCTATCTTCGCATTCATCTGCATTTTTGAAAGAAAGAAAAAGAGAGAATTTGAAATTCACAGAATTTGGTTTCGAACCAGAATTGCTCGACGGCCTTGACGCCATGGGCTTTGAAACGGCTACTCCAGTACAGTCCCTGGCCATCCCCGCCGTTATGCAGCAGA